>NZ_JBPQTQ010000117.1:0-20859 GCF_051386415.1 Streptomyces sp. URMC 129 | reverse complement strand
GAGGGGACGCCCCGGCCGCCCCCGCCCGGACCGCCTCGCCCGGACCGCCCGGCGCGTCCCCTCCGCGCGCCGGGCGGGCGGACGGCGAGTTCCGCTTCGACGGAACCGTCTGGACCCTGGGCTACGCCGGGCGCACCGTCCACATGCCCGACGCCAAAGGCCTGCGCGACCTGCACCTCCTGCTCGGCAACGCCGGCGCGGACATCCCGGCCGTGCGGCTGCTCAGCCCCGAAGGCGTCCAGCGCCTCGGCGGCGACCCGGTGCTGGACGACGAGGCCAAGAGCCGCTACCGCAAGCATCTGGAGATGCTGGACGCCGAGATCGACCGGGCCGCGGAGACCGGCGACGACGAGCGGGCCGCCGAGCTGGACCGCGAACGGGCCGCGCTGCTGGACGAGCTGCGCGCCGCCGCCGGGCTCGGCGGACGGGGCCGCCGCCTGGGCGACGAGGCGGAGCGCGCCCGCAAGACGGTCACCGCCCGCATCCGGGACACCCTCCGCCGCCTCGACCGGCGCCACCCCGAGCTGGCCGCCCACCTGCGGGCCACCGTCACCACGGGAGCGATGTGCGCCTACCGGCCCGGCCCCGAGCACGAGGCTCACTTCCGGTTGTAGAGCCGCATGGTGAGCGTGCCGAACACGGCCACCAGCACCGCGCTCGCCACCAGCACCCAGCCGATCTCGCCGGTGTCCGTGCTGCCGTCCATCATGCCGCGCGCCGCCGCCACCAGGTGCGTGACCGGGTTGACGTCCACGAACGCCTCCAGCCAGCCGGGCATGGTCTCCGGCTCGACCAGGATGTTGCTCATGAAGGTCAGCGGGAAGAGCACCATCATGCTGACGCCCATCACCGACTTCTCCGAGCGCAGCAGCAGCCCGAACATCGTCCATATCCACGAGAACGCGAACGAGAACGCCACCAGCAGCGCGATCGCCCCGGCCACGCCCGCCACGCCGCCGTCCGGCCGGTACCCCAGGATCAGGCCGACGACGAGGATCACCACGGACGCCATGGTGTAGCGGAACGCGTCGCCCAGCAGATAGCCGACCATCGCGGCCGGCCGCCACACCGGCAGGGTCCGGAAGCGGTCGAAGACACCCTTCTCGATGTCGTTGTTGACCGAGACCCCCGTGTACATCGTGGTCATGACCACGCTCATCACCATGATGCCCGGCAGCAGGTACTGGAGATACTCGCTGGTGGAGCCGGCGAGCGCGCCCCCGAACAGATACGTGAACATCAGCGTCATCATGATCGGGAAGATCGTGACGTCGAAGAGCTGCTCGGGCACGTGCTTGATCTTCAGCATCGCCCGCCAGCCGAACGTCATCGAGGCGGACAGCGCGCTGGGCCGCGGCGGGCGCCGCCCGCCGGCCAGCACCGCCTCGATGGTCTCGGCGGCCGGTATGTAGTGGTCGTCGCCGGCTTCCGCGGCGGCGTCCGGCGTCTTCTTCGTCGCGGTCGTCATGCCACGGCCTCCTTGGTCAGCTCGCTCCGCCGCGCCTCACGGCTCGCGTCCTTCTTCTCCGTCAGCGCGAGGAACACCTCGTCCAGGCTGGGCTGGCCCAGCGAGAAGTCGTCGACGGTGATGCCCGCCCTGGCCAGCTCCGCGAGCGCCCGCGACGCGAGCTCCGCCGGGCCGGTGGGACCGCCGTCCGGCATCAGCCGCGCCGTCAGCGCCACCGGGTCGGCCTCCGCCTGCACGGGCGCCCCCAGGACCGAGCCCAGCAGCCGCTGGGCCTCGGGCCGGTCGGCCCCGTCCCGCAGCCGCACATGGACCGCGCCCGAGCCGACCGACGACTTCAGCTCTCCGGGCGTGCCCTCGGCTATCACCTTGCCGTTGTCGATGACGGCTATCCGCCCCGCCAACTGGTCGGCCTCCTCCAGATACTGCGTCGTCAGGAGCACCGTGGTGCCCTGCGCGACGACGACCCGGACGATGTCCCACACCTGGTTCCGGCTGCGCGGGTCGAGCCCGGTGGTGGGCTCGTCCAGCACGAGCAGATCCGGGGTGTTGAGGATGCTGGCGGCGATGTCGAGGCGCCGCCGCATGCCTCCCGAATACGCCTTCACCTGCCGCGCCGCCGCCTCGGTCAGCCCGAACGCCTCCAGGAGCTGCGCCGCCCGCTCCCCGGCCGCCGCCTTGCGGTGACCGAGCAGCCGCCCGAGCAGCACCAGGTTTTCCGTGCCGGTCAGATCCTCGTCCACCGAGGCGTACTGCCCGGTCAGGCTGACCCGGCCGCGCACGGCGTCCGCCTCGCGCACCACGTCATGCCCGAACACACGCGCCTCGCCGCCGTCCGGGCGGAGCAGGGTGGCGAGCATCTTGACCGTGGTGGTCTTGCCCGCGCCGTTGGGCCCGAGCACTCCGTAGACGGTGCCGGCCGGCACCGTCAGATCGATGCCGTCCACGGCCCGCTTCTCGCCGAACGTCTTGACGAGGCCGACCGTCTCGATGGCCGGCTCGCCGCCGCTCCCACTCATCTGTTCTCCTCCCGGATCCACTCCCCCAGGTAGACCTCGGGGGCCGCCGGAACTCATCGCCCGGCCCCGTCCGTCTTCCTCACCCCTCAAGGCGCGAGACGGTGACCAGCGGTCGCGAGATCGGATCTAGCGGAAGCGCGCGGCGGCGGGGCGGGCTCAGCCCGCGGTCACCCGGATCTTCGACTGGCCGTGCGGCAGCTTCTCCCAGTCGTGCATGAACTTCGCCTTCAGCCCGTGCCGCTCGGCCAGCGCGACCAGCGTCTCGGTGCGGTAGTAGAAGTCCTCCCGCAGCACGTGGTGCTCGCGGCCCTCGGTGCGGTCGAAGGTGAAGTCGAAGAAGCCGCCGGGCGCCAGCACGCGGCCGACGTGGGCCAGGCACTGGTCGATCACCTCGATCGGCGAGTGCGAGAAGACGCTGTGCGCGTGCACCACGTCGAAGTGGCCGCTGGGCAGGAAGTCGAAGGTCAGGTCGCCGGTGATGGTCAGGTGCGGCAGCTTCGGCTGGAGGTCGTACGTCACCAGCGTCTTCTTGGCGCTGATCAGGATGTCGGGGGAGATGTCGATCCCGTAGTAGCCGCCCGGTTCGAGGTAGTCGATGAACCGCCAGCCCGCGCGGAGGTTGCCGCAGCCGATGTCGAGCATGCGGTGGCCCGGTTCCAGGCCGTGCCCCTTCAGGTAGTCGAACTGCATCTGTCCCAGGGCCAGCCAGCGGTCGTGGCTGCGGCTGCCCACCGCCGCCGCCGGGTCGCGGCTCGCGTCGGAGGCCATCACCGCCCGGTAGTACGCCACGTGGTCGCGGTGCCTCAGGCGCAGCCAGGTGTCGCGGCCCAGGCGTCGCAGGTAGGGCTTGACGCGTGCCGGATTGCGGGCGGCGTAGCGGATCTTGTGGGCGATGCTGGCCCTGTTCACGGACAGTCTGCGGCGGTCACTGTGCATGACGGCCAGCTTGACCGGAAACGGGCACGGCCTCCACAGGACGCGCGGCCACGGGCCGGTGATCGGCGGGGCGGAAGGGTTGACGCCGCTTCGTTCACCGCCCGTGACGGCCAGGGAACCACATGGGGTCGATCGGCGTTGACGGGGTACACGTACGGAACAGCGAGAGGGCCCGGTGACGGCATGGCGATGTGGGACAAGATCAAGGACTCGGCCAAGGGTCTACAGTCGCGCGGGCTCGGGACCCCGCCCCGCGGGCACGGACCGGGGTCCGGGCCCGGGCACGGGCCGGGCGGCGGCGCGGCCGGCGGCACCAAGGCGCAGCTCGTCGGCGCGTTCAAGACGCAGCTCACGGCGGTGAAGGCGGAGCTGAAGAGCGGCGCGTTCAGAGACGCGAGCATGGCGATGTGCGCCCTGGTCGCCGCCGCCGACGGGACGGTCGACGCGGCGGAGCGGCAGCGCGTGGAGTCGCTGATCGTGAGCAACGACGTCCTGGCGAACTTTCCGGCGGACACGCTGCGTCAGCGCTTCAACAAGCACGCGGACCAGCTCGCGTCGAACTTCCAGTTCGGCAGGTCCGAGGTCATGCGGGAGATCGCCAAGGTGCAGAAGAAGCCGCTGGAGGCCAGGTCGGTGATCCAGATGGGCATCGTCATCGCCGCCGCCGACGGGTATTTCGCGCAGGCGGAGCAGCATGTCCTCCGCGAGGCGTGCGCGGCGCTCGGCGTCTCCCCGGCCGAGTTCGATCTCTGACCGCGGGGAAGTCGCCCCGCCACCGGCGGACTTGACCCGGGTTGACTCGCTTTGACGAGACTCTTGCCCCGGGCCGGATCCGGCTTTGCTTTTCGTTGCCGGGCGTTTGACCCGCGCGGAGGATCGTGTGCTCATGCGCACCTTTATCCGTGCCCGCACGGCGACGGCCGCGGCCGTGGGCGGGCTTCTGATGACCTCGGTGACGGCGAGCGTCCACGCCGCCACCCCGGCCTCCGCCCCGGCGGGGAGCCACGGCCACACGCCGACCAAGCAGGAGATACGCGCCCTGTTCGACGAGTGGAACGCGGCGCTGGCGACGGGCGACGCCGAGCAGGTCGCCGCCCGGTACGCGCCGCGGGCGGTGCTGGAGCCGACGCTCTCGAACGTCATACGCCACGACCACGACGGGATCGTGGACTACTTCGAGCACTTCCTGCTCCAGCACCCGACCGGCGAGATCGACGAGTCCTACGTCGAGCTGCTCGGCCGGGACGCGGCGGTCGACTCCGGCAGCTACACCTTCCACCTCACCGACCCGGCGACCGGCGAGCCGTACGACGTCGTCGCCCGTTACACCTTCGTCTACGAGCGGGACAAGCGCACCGGGGAGTGGCTGATCGTGGACCACCACTCCTCGGCCATGCCGGAGGACTGACCTCTGCCCCCGCCCCCGCCCGTGTCAGGGTCAGGGGGTCTTCGGCTGGCGGGCCGAGTCCCGGATGCTGATGTGGAGCTCCCGCAGGCGGCTTTCGTCCACCTCGCCGGGGGCTCCCATCAGCACGTCCTGGGCGTTGCCGTTGAGCGGGAAGGCGATCGTCTCGCGGATGTTGGGCTCGTCGGCCAGCAGCATCACGATGCGGTCCACCCCCGGGGCGATCCCGCCGTGCGGCGGGGCGCCGAAGCGGAACGCCCGCAGCATGCCGCCGAATTCGCGCTCCACGTCCGCCCGGCTGTACCCGGCGATCTCGAACGCCTTGTACATGATCTCCGGTTCGTGGTTCCTGATGGCGCCGGAGGACAGCTCGACGCCGTTGCACACGATGTCGTACTGCCAGGCGAGCACGTCCAGCGGGTCCTTGCCCTCCAGCGCGGCGAGGCCGCCCTGCGGCATGGAGAACGGGTTGTGGGAGAACTCGATGGCGCCCGTGTCGTCGTTCCGCTCGAACATCGGGAAGTCGACGATCCAGCAGAAGCGGAAGACGTTGTCCTCGAAGTGCCCGGCGCGGCGGGCGGCTTCGACCCGGACCGCGCCCATGATCCTCGAAACCTCGGCGAACTCGCCGGCGCCGAAGAACACGGCGGTGCCGGGCCCGGCGCCGAGCCTGCCGAGCAGCGCCGTGACGTCGCCCTCGGTGAGGAACTTGGCGATCGGCCCGGTCAGCGCCCGGTCTTCGCCGACCCGCACCCAGGCCAGGCCCTTGGCGCCCTGCTCGACGGCGAACTCCCCGAGCTGGTCGAAGAAACGCCGCGGCTGTCCGGCCGTGTCCGGCACCGCCAGCGCCCGGACGTGCTTGCCGGCGAACGCCTTGAAGTCCGATCCGGCGAAGATGTCGGAGACGTCGGTCAGTTCGAGCCGGGCCCGCAGATCCGGCTTGTCCGAGCCGTACTTCAGCATCGCCTCGCGGAACGGGATGCGGGGGAACGGCGAGGTGACGTGGCGTCCGCCGCCGAACTCCTCGAACAGCTCGGTCATCACCTTCTCGATGACCTGGAAGACGTCCTCCTGCTCGACGAAGCTCATCTCCATGTCGAGCTGGTAGAACTCGCCGGGCGACCGGTCCGCCCGCGCGTCCTCGTCGCGGAAGCACGGCGCGATCTGGAAGTACCGGTCGAAGCCGGCGATCATCAGCAACTGCTTGAACTGCTGCGGCGCCTGGGGCAGGGCGTAGAACTGGCCGGGGTGCAGCCGGGACGGCACCAGGAAGTCGCGCGCGCCCTCGGGGGAGGTGGCGGACAGGATCGGGGTGGCCAGCTCGGTGAAGCCCTGCGCGGTCATCTTCGCGCGGATCGCGCCGATGACGGCCGAGCGCAGCATGATGTTGCGGTGCATCCGCTCCCGGCGCAGGTCGAGAAAGCGGTATTCGAGGCGGCGTTCCTCGTTGACGCCGTCCTCGGCGTTGATGGTGAACGGCAGCGGGTCGGCCGCGCCCAGCACCTCGACCTCGGCGACCTCGACCTCGATCTCGCCGGTGGCCAGCTCGGGGTTGATGTTCTCCTCGCCGCGTCCGACGACCCGTCCGTCAACGCGGATGACGGTCTCCTTGGGGAGCGAGCCGAGCCGTTCGTCGACCGCCTCGCCGCCGGGCGTCTCCGGGTGGACGACGAGCTGCACGATGCCGTGGTGGTCGCGCAGATCGATGAAGAGGATGCCGCCCAGGTTCCGCCGGTTGTGCAGCCAGCCCGAGAGCCGGACATCCTTGCCGATGTCCGCGGGCCGCAGCTCGCCGCAGGTGTGGGACCGGTACCGATGCATCGTACTTCCAAGTCGTCGACACGGGTTCGTGGTGGTCGTGCCTCAGACTACCGCCCTGGCCCAGTCCTGCTCGTCGGGTCCGGAGGTATGGACATAAGGTGAGAAAATATGCGCACCGACGATGTGCTGACCGCCACCGGGGTCGGGGTGTGGGAGTGGGACGACGCTCGTGGCGTGGCCACCCTGGACGCCGTCGCGGCCGGGCTGCTCGGCCTGCCGGCGAGGCGCTCTTCCGTCGCGGAGGCCATGGTGCGCGCCCGCTTCCACATCGAGGACTGGACGGCCGCCCAGCGCGCCTTCGGGCTGACCCGGATCGAGGGGCAGGTCGGTGAGGCCGAGCTGCGGGTCGTCGGCCCGGAGGGCACGGTGCTGCGGACGGTCCGGCTGCGGTTCCGCACGCCGGGCGGCGAGCCGGCGCCCGACCCGTCGCCGCCGGCCGATCTGGTCGGGACCGTCTGCGAGGTGACCCCGGCCCTCCCCCACCCGCCGGCGTCCGACTGGGACGAGCGGCGGGCGCGCGAGGCGTTCGTGCTGAACGCCGGGCGGGCGCTGTCCGAGGTGGGCACGGTGGAGGAGGCCATGCGCGTGCTCGGCGCCCTGGCCATGCCGGGCTTCGCGCCGGAGGCCGTGGTCCTGTTCGGGCAGGAGGGCCACACGCTGCGGCTGGTGGCGCACCGGGAGCAGCACGTCGACCTCGGCGGCCTGCGCTTCCCGATGCCGCTGGACGCGCCCTACCCGGCGGCCGAGGCGCTGCGCACCGGCCGGGCCGTCTACCTGGCGTCGCCCGACGAGTACCGGCGGCGGTACCCGGACGTCTGGCCGCTGGTGGAGCGCGTCCGGCGGCAGGCGTGGGCGTATCTGCCGCTGGTCGTCGCGGGCCGGACGATCGGCGTGTGGCTGGCGGCGTTCGGCCACGAGGTGCCGTTCACCATCGTGGAGCGCTCGATGCTCTCCACCATCGCCCGGATGCTGGCCCAGGCGCTGGCCCGGATCTATCTGGCGGACACCGAGCGGGAGCTGACGGCCGACCTCCAGCACACGATGCGTCCGCCGCCCACGCCGAGCGTGCCGGGCATGTGGGTGGCCGCCCGGTACGTGCCGACCGGGGGCGGGCTCCAGGTCGGGGGCGACTGGTACGACGTCATCCCGCTGCCCTCGGGCCGGGTGGCGCTGGTGATCGGGGATGTGCAGGGGCACGATGTGCGGGCCGCCGCCGTGATGGCGCAGCTCCGGATCGCGCTGCGCGCGTACGCCTCCGAGGGGCACCACCCGGACGCGGTGCTCTCGCGGGCCTCCCGCTTCCTGGCGGCGCTCACCGGCGAACCGGAAGCCGGGCCGGAGGCCGGACCGGAAGCCGGGCCGGGCGGCGCACTGCCCGAGCCGGACGACGCGCGGTTCGCCACCTGCCTGTACGTGGAGGTGGACCCGCCCTCGGGCACGCTCGACGTCGCCCGCGCCGGCCACCTGGACCCGGCGATGGTGCTCCAGGACGGCACGGTGGTGACCCGGCCGACGGTGGGCGGCCCGCCGCTGGGCCTCCTGCCGCAGAGCGACTACCCGGTGACGCGGCTGGTCCTCCAGCCCGGCGAGACGCTGCTGATGTGCACGGACGGGCTGCTGGAGACCGGCGGGCGGGACCTGGACGCGGGCTGGGCGCGGCTGCGGGACGCCGTCGCGGGCCTGAGCGACCTGCGGCTGGACGACCTGGCGGACACCCTGATCGAGACCGTGTACGTCCCCCCGCCGCGCCGCATCACCCCGCCGCTGGCCGACGTGAACCGCGACGACATCGCGCTGCTGCTCCTGCGCCGCCCGGTCACCGAACCGGCGGGCGCGCCGGTACGGCGGGTGGTGCTGACCATCGCGCAGTCCGAACCGGCCCGGGTCTCCGCCGCGCGCCGCCAGCTCGGCGCGCTGCTGCACGACTGGGCCGACCCGGAGCGGATCCACCGGGCGGTGCTGATGCTGTCCGAGGCGGTGACGAACGTGCTGACGCACACCGACGGCGACGCGCTGCTGGTCGCGGAGATCAGCGGGGCACCGGGCGGGCGGCTGCTGCGGGTCGAGGTCAGCGACCCGAGCGACGAGCTGCCGCACCCGCGCGAGCCCGGCGAGCTGGCGTCGTCGGGGCGGGGACTGGTGCTGATGCAGTCGCTCGCCGACGCCTGGGGCTGGTCGCCCAGGGGCGTCGGCAAGACGACATGGTTCGAGCTGCGCGAGGAGCCGGCGCCCCTCGCCGGCGCCCCTCGCCCGGGCCTGACCGCCGGGGCCTGACCGCCGGGTCGGGGCGCCCCGGTCAGGGCGTGCGGGCGGCGGGGACCCGGCCGAGGCGACCGGCCTGGAAGTCGTCGAACGCCTGGGCCAGTTCGGCGTGGGTGTTCATGACGAACGGGCCGTAGTGCGCCATCGGCTCGCGGATCGGCAGGCCGCCGAGGAGCAGGATCTCCAGGTTCGGCGCCGGCGCGTCCTGCACGGTGTTCGCGCGGACGGTGACGGTGTCCCCGGCGCCGAAGACGACGGTCTGCCCCAGCTCGACCGGGTGCCCTTCGGTCCCGGCGGTGCCCCGGCCGGCCAGCACGTAGCCCAGCGCGTTGAAGTCAGGCCGCCACGGCAGCGTGACCTGCGCGCCGGGCGCGAGCGTCGCGTGGACCAGGGTGATCGGGGTGTGGGTGATGCCGGGCCCCTCGTGGCCGTCCAGCTCGCCGGCGATCAGCCGCAGCAGGCCGCCGCCGTCCTCGGTGGACAGCAGGCGGATGTTCCGCCCGCCGATGTCCTGGTACCGGGGGGTGGTCATCTTGTCCCGGGCCGGGAGGTTGACCCAGAGCTGCACGCCGTGGAAGAGGCCGCCCGAGACGACCAGCTCCTCCGGCGGCGCCTCGATGTGCAGCAGCCCGGACCCGGCGGTCATCCACTGGGTGTCGCCGTCGTTGATGACGCCGCCGCCACCGGCGGAGTCCTGGTGCACGAAGGTGCCGTCCAGCAGATACGTGACGGTCTCGAAGCCCCGGTGCGGGTGCCAGGGCGTGCCCTTCGGCTCCCCGGGCGCGTACTCCACCTCACCCATCTGGTCCATCATGATGAACGGGTCGAGGTGGCGGTAGTCGATCCCGGCGAAGGCGCGGCGGACCGGGAAGCCCTCGCCCTCGAATCCGGACGGGGCGGTGACGACGGTCCGCACCGGCCGGGGGACGGCGGTGGGGCCGGGGGTCGTGACACGGGGCAGGGTGAGCGGGTTCTCGACGGTGATCGCGGGCATCGGGGCCTCCTCGTCGGCTGCGCACAGAATAGTTGAATCGTAAACAGCTGTCGAGATGGCGTTGTTCCGTCACCCCGGACCGGCCCCCGGCACCCCCCGTGTCAGCCGTACATCCGGCGCATCGTGTAGTCGACCATCTCCTCCACGGCCTTCGCGTCCATCACGATCCGGTGCTCGCCCTCCATGTCCAGCGCGAAGCCGTACCCGGACGGCAGCAGGTCGAGCACCTCGCCGCCGGTGACCGTGAAGTACCGCGACTCCTTGCCCGCGTACCGGCGCAGCTCCTTCAGCGACGTGAAGAGCGGGATCACCGGCTGCTGGGTGTTGTGCAGCGCCAGGAAGCCGGGGTTCTCGCCGCGCGGGCAGTAGATCTTGGCGCCCAGGAAGATGTCGTGGAACTCCTCGCTCGACATGGCGCCCGAGGTGTACGCCCGCAGCGCGTCGGTGAACGACGGCGGCGCCGGGGGCGCGGCGGGCGCCGCCGGCTGCTGCGGCTGCTCGGGATAGAGCTGCTGACCGCCGTATCCGGCGGCGGCGGGCTGCTGGACCCCGTAGGGCTGCTGGCCGGGATAGCCGGACTGGTCGTAGCCATACATGTGAGCAAGCGTACTGATCGCCGGGCACACGGATGTCCCACGACGTCTTGCGCCTTATTACCCGTGGGTAGCATCATGGGAGTCACTTCACTTCCCGGAACCTGCTACGGAGTCGTCGCCATGGGGCACTACAAGTCGAATCTCCGCGACATCGAGTTCAACCTGTTCGAGGTCCTTGGCCGCGACGCTGTGTACGGCACGGGGCCCTTCAGCGAGACGGACACCGACACCGCCAAGACCATGCTGGCCGAGCTGGCCCGCCTGGCGGAGAACGAGCTGTCCGCCTCCTTCGCGGAGGCCGACCGCAACCCGCCCGTCTTCGACCCGGAGACCAACACGGCGCCGCTGCCCGAGGCGTTCAAGAAGAGCTACCGCGCCTACATGGACGCCGAGTGGTGGCGCCTGGGCATCGGCGAGGAGCTGGGCGGCCTGACCGCGCCGCGCTCGCTGCTGTGGGCCATGGGCGAGCAGGTCCTCGGCTCGAACCCGGCGGTCCACATGTACGCCTGCGGCCCGGCCTTCGCCCGCGTCCTGTGGGACGAGGCCACCGAGGAGCAGAAGAAGATCGCGCACCTCATGGTGGACAAGGGCTGGGGCGCCACCATGGTCCTCACCGAGCCGGACGCCGGCTCCGACGTCGGCGCGGGCCGCACCAAGGCCGTCAAGCAGGAGGACGGCACCTGGCACATCGAGGGTGTGAAGCGCTTCATCACCTCCGGCGAGCAGGACCTCACCGAGAACATCATTCACTTCGTGCTCGCCCGCCCCGAGGGCCACGGCCCCGGCACCAAGGGCCTGTCGCTGTTCATCGTCCCCAAGTTCCACTTCGACTGGGAGACCGGCGAGCTGGGCGAGCGCAACGGCGCCTACGCGACCAACGTCGAGCACAAGATGGGCCTGAAGGTCTCCAACACCTGCGAGATGACCTTCGGCGCCAACCACCCCGCCAAGGGCTGGCTGCTCGGCGAGAAGCACGACGGCATCCGCCAGATGTTCAAGATCATCGAGTTCGCGCGGATGATGGTCGGCACGAAGGCCATCGCCACCCTCTCCACCGGCTACCTCAACGCCCTGGAGTACGCGAAGGAGCGGGTGCAGGGCGCGGACCTCACCCAGTTCGCGGACAAGACCGCCCCGCGCGTCACCATCACCCACCACCCCGACGTGCGCCGCTCGCTGATGACGCAGAAGGCGTACGCGGAGGGCATGCGGACGCTGGCGCTCTACACGGCCAGCATCCAGGACGACATCATCGTCAAGCAGGCCGCCGGCGAGGACATCTCCGCCCTCGACGCGATCAACGACCTGCTGCTGCCGATCGTCAAGGGCTACGGCTCGGAGCGGTCCTACGAGCAGCTCGCCCAGTCCCTCCAGACCCTGGGCGGCTCCGGGTACCTCCAGGAGTACCCGATCGAGCAGTACATCCGGGACGCCAAGATCGACACCCTCTACGAGGGCACCACGGCGATCCAGGGCCAGGACTTCTTCTTCCGGAAGATCGTGCGCAACGAGGGCAAGGCCCTCACCGCCCTCTCCGAGGAGATCAAGAAGTTCCTCGCCGAGGCCCCCGGCGGCGAGGAGCTGGCAGGCGCCCGCGAGCAGCTCTCCCGCGCCGTCGGCGAGCTGGAGGCCACGGTCGGCGTCCTGCTCACGGACCTGGCGGCCACCGAGAAGGACGTGAAGTCCCTCTACAAGGTCGGCCTCAACACCACGGCGTTCCTGATGTCCGCCGGTGACATCGTCGTCGGCTACCTGCTGCTGCGCGGCGCCTCCGTGGCCGCCGCCAAGCTGGCCGACGCGGCCCCGAAGGACAAGCCGTTCTACGAGGGCAAGATCGCCGCCGCCCGGCACTTCGCGGCCTCCGTGCTGCCGGAGGTCGCCGTGCACCGGGTGATCGCGGAGAACACGGACCTCTCCCTCATGGAGCTGGACGAGGCGGCGTTCTAACCCACGCCCCGCCGCCTCGGACGGCCCCCCCGGGTCCCGGTCCCCGCCCATGGGACCGGGACCCGCTCCGTATCTATCCTTGAGCGCATGACCGCACCCTTCGACCGCGCCCACACCGACGACCTCATGGGGTTCCTCACCGCCTCCCCGTCCCCGTACCACGCGGTGGCGGGCGCCGCCGCGCGGCTGGAGAAGGCCGGGTTCCGGCAGGTGGAGGAGACGGCGGTCTGGGACGGCGCGGCCGGCGGGAAGTACGTGCTGCGGGGCGGGGCGCTCATCGCCTGGTACGTGCCGGAGGGGGCCGCCGCCGCGACGCCCTTCCGGATCATCGGGGTGCACACCGACTCGCCGAACCTGCGGGTCAAGCCCGTCCCCGACACCGGGCGGCTGGGGTGGAAGCAGATCGCCGTCGAGATCTACGGCGGGACCCTGCTCAACACCTGGCTCGACCGCGACCTCGGCCTCGCCGGGCGGCTCGCGCTGCGCGACGGCTCCACCGTGCAGGTCAACGTCGACCGCCCGCTGCTGCGCGTGCCGCAGCTCGCCATCCACCTCGACCGCGCGGCCAACGAGGGGCTGAAGCTGGACCGGCAGCAGCACATGACCCCCGTCTGGGGGATCGGCACCCCGCGCGAGGGCGAGCTGATCGACTTCCTCGCCGCCGAGGCCGGGCTGGCCGGGCGCGACGTCACCGGCTGGGACCTGATGGCGCACAGCGTCGAGCCGCCCGCCTACCTCGGCCGCGACCGCGAGCTGCTGGCCGGACCCCGGATGGACAACCTGCTGTCCGTGCACGCCGCCACCGCCGCGCTCGGCGCCGTGGCCGGGAAGGACCTGCCGCACATCCCGGTGCTCGCCGCGTTCGACCACGAGGAGAACGGCAGCCAGTCCGACACCGGCGCCCAGGGACCGCTGCTGGGCACCGTGCTGAAACGATCTGTCAGCGCGCGCGGCGGCGGCTTCGAGGACCGCGCGCGGGCCCTGGCGGGATCGTTCTGCCTCTCCTCCGACACCGGCCACGCCGTGCACCCCAACTACGCCGAGCGGCACGACCCCACGCACCACCCCATGGCGGGCGCGGGCCCGCTCCTCAAGGTCAACGTCAACCAGCGCTACGCCACCGACGGCACCGGCCGCGCGGTCTTCGCCGCGGCCTGCGAGCACGCCGGAGTGCCGTTCCAGACCTTCGTGTCGAACAACTCCATGCCCTGCGGCACCACCATCGGCCCGATCACCGCCGCCCGCCACGGAATCGCCACGGTCGACGTCGGCGTCGCCATCCTCTCCATGCATTCGGCACGAGAACTCTGCGGCTCCGACGACCCGTTCCTGCTCGCCAACGCCATGACCGCGTTCCTTACCGGCAGTTGAACCCGGCGTCACGTGAACGACGGCCGTCGCTCGTTTGGCGACGCCTCGTCACCCGGCTGTGAAACGCGGCCGTAATCCTGGAGGTCAGGGGCCGGGCGGCACCGCACTGCACGGCGGAACCGTCCGGTCCCGCCAACGCCACCATGGTGGCTGCCCGGTGTGGCCGACCCCTAGGATTCGTCTCCAGAAAGCATTCACCGGCCGCGCCCGCGCGGCGTACGGTGTGAACAACCCAGCAGCCAGCGACGAACCGCCACGAGGGGTCCCGTGACAGTCCACACCAGCCTGCAGCCGTCGATCGATGCCTGGACCCAGTCCATCGAGGCGATATCGGAGCTGGTCGCCTCGCTCGTGGACGGCGAGTGGAACCGGCCCACCGAGTGCCCCGGCTGGTCCGTACGGGACGTCGTCTCCCACGTGATCGGCGGCGAGTGCGAGGCGCTGGGCGACCCGCGGCCGATCCACACCCTGCCGCGCGACCTCTACCACGTCACCGACGAGACCACCCGCTACCTGGAGGTCCAGGTCGACGTCCGCCGCCACCACACCGGCCCCGAGATGACCAGCGAGCTGGAGTACACGATCATCCGCCGCTCCCGCCACCTGCGGAACGAGCGCCGCAAGCCCGAGGACGTCATCTCCTATCCGCTGTACGGCAAGATGACGCTGGCCGACTTCCTCCAGATGCGCGTGTTCGACGTCTGGACCCACGAGCAGGACATCCGCCGCGCGCTGCGCCGCCCCGGCAACATCGCCAGCGCCGCTGCCCACGTCGCCCGCGACGTGCTGCTGGAGCGCCTGCCGAAGGTCGTCGCGGAGACCGCCGGGGCGCCGAAGAAGTCGGCCGTCGTGTTCGACGTGCACGGACCGGTCGAGTTCCTGCGCACGGTCCGGGTCGACGAGAACGGCAACGGCTCGGTGGACAGGGCGCCCTCGCTGGGCCCGGTCGTCACGTTCACGCTGGACTGGGAGACGTTCGCCCGGCTGGCCAGCGGGCGGGTGCGGCTGAAGAAGATCGCCGACAAGGTGAAGATCGAGGGCGACATGGACCTCGCGGAACGGATCCTGACGAGCTTCCCCGTCGCGCACTGAGGCCGCGTGCCGGGGTCGCGCGCCGGGCGAACGGCGAACGGACCGGCTACTGCTCCTCCTCCAGGGGCTCCAGGCCCGTGGAGACCGTCAGCACGATCGGGGGGTCCTCGTCCGGGTTGTACGGGCCGTAGGCGCGGGGGGACTGCTCCACGACCATGCCCTCGCCCTTGAGGACCTCGTCCTTGTAGACGATCTCCTCGTCGTAGCTCCACCCGGCGGCGCGTATGCACTCCTTCACGCTGTCGATGTGGACGTCGTAGAAGTCGGGCATCGCCACCGCGCCGGGGTGGTTGGTCTCGTCGCCGTAGTCCCGCGCGCCCACGCACTCCGAGGAGTTGATCGTCCGCGTCGGGTCGCCCTCCTGGTAGCGGCGCTCCGGCTCCGACGCCGGCCCGTCCCCGGTCCCGCCGTCCTCCTCCGGGCCGGTCGACTGGCCCGCCTGCGGCGTGCCGTCGTCGCCGTTGTTGACCACGACGACGATCGTGACGACGGCCACCACGGCGATCGCGACCACGGCCGCCAGCATCATCAGCAGCGTGCTGTTGCGCGCGCCCTCACCGCCACCGCCACCGCCACCGGCGCCGGCGCCGGTCCCCGTCGGGGCCGGCGCGTACGGCGGCGGCGTCGCGGACTGCGCCGCCGGGTACCCGTAGCCCCCGGCGGACGGGGTGGGCGCGTACGGGGAGGTGACCGGGGCGCCGAACTCCGGGAAGACGGACTGCGCCACACCCGCGCCGCTGCCGCCCGGCCGCGGGGCGCCCGGCACGATCCGCGGCGCCGACGCGCCCGGCGCCATCGTGTCCGCCAGCCCCAGGCACGCCTCGCGGAACGCCTGGGCGGACGGGAAACGCTCGTTGGGGTTCTTCCGCAGCGCGCGGGCCACCAGCGCGTCGGCGGCCGGCGGGACCGCCGCGTTGTACGACGACGGCGCCGGGGGCTCCTCCTGGACGTGCGCGTAGGCCATGGCCAGCGCCGAATCGGCCTCGAACGGCAGCCGCCCGGTGAGGAGTTCGAAGAGCATCACCCCCACCGAGTACAGGTCGGAGCGGGCGTCCACACCGCGCCCGAGCGCCTGTTCGGGCGAGAGGTACTGCGGCGTGCCGACCACCATGCCGGTCTGCGTCATCGCGGTCACCCCGGACTGGGTGGCCCGCGCGATGCCGAAGTCCATCACCTTGACCACGCCGCGCTTGGTGATCATCACATTGCCCGGCTTGATGTCCCGGTGGACCAGACCCGCCTCGTGGCTGATCTCCAGCGCCGCCAGCACGTCGCAGGTGACGCGCAGCGCCTTGTCGGCCGGCATCGCGCCGTGCCGCGCGACGTCCTCGTCCAGCTCGGTGCGCAGCGGCTTGCCCTCGACGTACTCCATGACGATGTACGGCACCGGGGCGTTGTCCACCCGGTCCTCGCCGGTGTCGAAGACGGAGACGATGTTGGTGTGCGCCAGCTTGGCGACCGACTGCGCCTCCCGCTTGAACCGCTCGCGGAACGCGTCCTCCTGGCTCATCGCGGAGTGCATCGTCTTGATCGCGACATGCCGCTCCAGGACGGTGTCCCAGGCCAGGTACACGGCCGCCATGCCGCCCGTGCCGAGCATGTCGCGCAACTGGTACCGGCCGCCGCCTACCGAGCGGCCCCTGAGGTCGGCAGGCGGCTGCGCGTGGTCACTCATCCGGCTTTTCCCCCTAGGCGGCGTCCCGGTCCGCGTACCGGTCCGGGCGCTCTCGTTCGATGTCCTCGCCCTGTCCTTGCCGCGCATCATACGGACCGCCGCTCCCCCGCGGACCGGCCGGAGCGTCCGGGCACGTCAGGCCCGTCGGGGACGTTGTGCGTTCCGGGACCGGCCCCGGGCCACCCAACTTGTCAGCGCGGCCCCGGAGCGGGTTTGATTGCTGAGGGACCCAGCGACTACGGCGAGGACTGATGGCACAGGAGCAAGGCGCCGCGGGCTCAGGCGACGGAGAGCCCGGGGCGACCGGCCGCGAAGTGCCCGAGCCGCCGACGGTATGGGGCGACAACGGCCTTGTGGGAGACGGCCGTTACCGGCTGACGCACCGCCTGGGCCGGGGCGGGATGGCGGAGGTCTTCGCCGCCGAGGACGTGCGGCTCGGCCGCTCGGTCGCCGTGAAGCTGCTGCGCACCGACCTCGCGGAGGACCCGGTCTCCAAGGCCCGCTTCACGCGCGAGGCACAGTCGGTCGCCGGGCTCAACCACCACGCGGTCGTCGCCGTCTACGACTCCGGCGAGGCGACGATCCGCGGCAACGTCGTGCCGTACATCGTCATGGAGCTGGTCAACGGCAAGACGATCAGGGAGCTGCTGATCGACGCCGAGGCGCCGCCCGCCGAGCAGGCGCTGATCATCGTCTCCGGCGTGCTGGAGGCCCTGGCCTACAGCCACCAGCAGGGCATCGTGCACCGGGACATCAAGCCGGCCAACGTCATCATCACCGAGACCGGCACCGTGAAGGTGATGGACTTCGGCATCGCCCGCGCCCTGCACGGCGCCGCGCAGACGATGACGCAGACCGGCATGGTGATGGGCACGCCGCAGTACCTCTCCCCCGAGCAGGCGCTCGGCAAGGTCATCGACATCCGCTCCGACCTGTACGCGGTCGGCTGCCTGCTGTACGAACTGCTCACGCTGCGCCCGCCGTTCGTGGGCGAGACGCCGCTGGCCGTGGTGTACCAGCACGTGCAGGACACGCCCCGGCCGCCGTCCGACGTGGCGCCGGGCGTGCCGCCGGAGCTGGACGGCCTGGTGATGCGGGCGCTCGCCAAGGACCCGGACGACCGCTTCCAGTCCGCGGAGGAGATGCGCGGGCTCGTGCAGTACGCGCTGCGGATGCTCCAGGAGCACGGCGGCCACACCCACGGCCTGTGGAACACCGGCGCGGTCGCGGGCGCCGGCACCCCGCCGATGGGCACCGCGACCGCGGGGAGGTCCCGTTCCGACGCGGCGACCGGGCAGTACGCGGCGCCGATGCTGCTGGGCGCCCCCCAGGGCGGCGCGGGCGACCGCGACGACCGCGGGGAGGGGAACGGCCGGCGCGGCCGGATGGTCCTGGTGGCGCTGCTGGCGCTGGTCGCCATCGGCACCGGCGTGCTGGTCGCGGCGAACCTCGGCTCCCCCGACGATCCGGGCGGCACCCCGTCGGAGACCGGGGCGACGACGCGGGACGACGACGAGACGGAGACCGAGGGCCAGGAGCCGGAGCCGGAGCCGCCCAGCGAGCCGGACGACACCCAGGTGCCGACGGACGACGACTGGTCGGAGCCGGAGACCCAGGTCCCGACCGAGCCGCAGACCACGGAGCCCACCGAGCCGGAGACCACCGCGCCGACGGACCCCGGAACGACGCCCCCCGCCGACGAGGGCGGCACGGACGAGGGCGGGACGGACGTGGGCACGGACGAGGGCGGCACCGACGTGGGCACCGATGAGGGCGGCGCGGACGAAGGCGGCACCGACGTGGGGACCGACGAGGGCGGCGCGGACGAAGGCGGCACCGACGTGGGCACGGACGAGGGCGCGACGACCGGTGACCCCAACCTCCCCGGTGGCACCGGCTGACCGGGCGGTCGGGCCCTCCGAACGCACCCTCACCGAGCTGCTGCGCCGCTACGGCGCCGGAGAGCCCGTCGCCTGCGAACCGCTGGCCGAAGGGCTGCTCAACCGGGGATACCGGCTGGCCACCACCCGGGGCCTGTTCTTCCTCAAGCACCACCTCGGCGGCGACCCCCAGGCCGTGATACCCCTCGCCGGGCGGCACCGCGCGACGGCCGAGCTGGCCGAGCTGGGGCTGCCGGTCGCCCCGCCGCTGGCCGACCGGGACGGGCACACCGTCGTCGTGCACCGCAGCCGCTGCTACGCGCTGCACCCGTGGGTCGAGGGCAGGCACCGCGACGGCGGGCAGCTCAGCCGGACGCAGAGCCGCCGCCTGGGCGCCCTGCTCGGCCGCGTGCACCGGTCGCTGGAGAAGGTCATAGTGCGCTGGTCGCCGCAGCGGTTACCCGAGCGGGAGGCGGCCAGGACCGCCGACACGCAGGCGCTGATAGACCAGCTCCTCGTCCGGGTCCGCAGCCGGCCGCGCCGGACGGGGTTCGACGAGCTGGCCGAGCACCGGCTGCTGGAGCGCCGCACGCTGCTCACCGCCCACGCCCACCTGCGGCCCGGCCGCGCGGAGGTGCCCGCGGAGGGGTGGGTGCACGGCGACTTCCACCCGCTGAACCTGCTCTACCGGACGGAGGGGCCGGTGGAGCCGGTGGCCATCGTGGACTGGGACCGGTTGGCGGTGCGGCCCCGGGCGGAGGAGGCCGTGCGGGCCGCCGTGATCTTCTTCCTCCGGCCGGACGGCAGCCTGGAGCTGCCGAAGGTGCGCGCGTACGCCCGCGCGTACCGGTCCGCGACGGGCGCCTCGCCGCAGGAGCTGGCGGCGGCGGTGCACCGGGTGTGGTGGGAGCGGCTGAACGACTTCTGGATGCTGCGCTGGCACTACGAGCGGCAGGACCGCCGCGCCGACCACCAGTTCCCGGCCGCCGCCGCGCTGGTCGGCTGGTGGACCCGCCACGCGCCCGCGGTGCGGGACAGCTTCTGCGACTAGGGCCTGTCTTCCGGATCGTGGGGGCACCTCCCAGCCGCCGGGCTGGGGGAGCGCCGTGGCCCCGCGAAGACCCGGAAGAGAGGCCCTAGCCGCCGAGGCGGACCGAGGCGAAGCGGGGGGTCAGGTGGAGGTAGGCGGGCTCCGGGATCCGGGGGGCGTGGGGGTGCGCGGGGAAGGCGGCGCGCTCGGCCGCGCCGGGGTCGGCCAGGGCCGTGGTGCCGATGATCTGGGCGCCCCAGGGCGGCCCGTCGCCGCCGTGGTTGTTCGCCTCGTACGCCACGACGGAGCCGTCCAGGACAGCGGCACCGGCCCGGCCGGTGGGCACGCGCAGCAGCACCCGGTCGCCGGTGACCACGTGGCAGGCGGGCACGATGCGGGGCAGGGCGCGCCACGTCACGGCGGCGTGGCCGTGGGGCACGCGCGGCAGCAGCCGCAGCGCGCGGGTGAGCTGGTCGTCGGGGGTGGTGTGTCCTGGCATGCCTCCCACCCTGCCCGCCGGGGGTGCCGGGCGGAGGGGGAAAGGGTCCCGGATGCCAGGGGCGATGGTCCCGGGCCGGTGCCGGCCGGGCGGCCGGGCGGCGCTCAGCGCCGCTTCTCGGCCTGGAGCCGGGCGACGTACGCGGCGGCCTGGGAGCGCCGTTCCATGCCGAGCTTGGCCAGCAGGCTGGACACGTAGTTCTTGATCGTCTTCTCGGCGAGGTGCAGTTCCTCGCCGATCGCGCGGTTGGTCAGCCCGTCGCCGATCAGGTCGAGGATGCGGCGCTCCTGGTCGGTGAGCTGGGACAGCCGGTCGTCGCCCTCGCCGGGGCCGCCGCGCAGCCGGGACAGCACGCGCTGGGTCGCGTCCGGGTCGAGCAGCGACCTGCCCGCCGCGACGTCCCGGACGGCGGACAGCAGCTCGGTGCCCCGGATGGCCTTGAGGACGTACCCCGAGGCCCCGGCCATGATCGCGTCGAACAGGGCCTCGTCGTCCGCGTAGGAGGTGAGCATCAGGCACTTGATCGACTCGTCGCGGGAGCGGATCTCGCGGCAGACCTCGACGCCGCTGCCGTCGGGCAGCCGGACGTCGAGCACGGCCACGTCGGGCCGGACGGCCGGGATGCGGGAGCGTGCCTCGGCCGCCGTGCCGGCCTCGCCGACCACCTCGATGTCGGGCTCCATGGCGAGCATCTCGTGCACGCCGCGGCGGACCACCTCGTGGTCGTCGAGGAGGAATACGGTGATTTTCCCGTTTTCACCCACATGGCCAGTCTCCCACAGGACGCGGGCCGCCGCCGGATGCGGGACACTGGGAGTTTGGCCCGCACCCCGCCCGGCCCGCGGCACCCGCCGTACCCGCCGTACC
>NZ_JBPQTQ010000116.1:0-21119 GCF_051386415.1 Streptomyces sp. URMC 129 | reverse complement strand
GCCGGACACCCATGGACAGTTTGGTTGATCATGTCCGGACTTTCCCCACCGTGAAGAAGTGGGGGGAAGAGTGTTGAAATCGCGCCCAAGTGTTGCACTGTTCGGGCTAGGCGTACAGTCGCCCCCGGGATACTCAGGGTGAATCAGTCAGTCCCGGCTGATCAGGTCGTCGAAGTCCCCGTCCTTGGCGCCGAGGACGAAGGCGGTTATCTCGGCCCGGGTGTAGATGAGCGCGGGGCCTTGCGGGTCACGGGAGTTGCGGACGGCGACGTCGCCGCCGGGCAGCCCGGCCACCTCGACACAGTTCCCGTTGGGGTTGCTCCGGCCGCTCTTCCGCCAGACCGCTCCTTCGATGCGGCCCGCGGGGACACCGTTGACGAACTCCGGCATGTCCACTCCTACTTCTGCTTCTGGTGCACTGGCCACCTGGGGTGGGGGGTGATGGACGGCTTCTGACCGAATACTGCCCCAGATTCGAGCGTTCTTGCATCTGTTCTTGCATTCGTTCTTTCAGGTGTACTTGCAGCGATACCCTGTGTCGACAAGGATGGGCTGACGGAGCCGCTGCCCGGGGACAGGCAGCCAGGATCGCCGCGGAGGTCGTGATGACAGCTCTCCCGTTCGCCGCCATGGCGCCGTACCGGGCGCCACGGGACAGGGACGGGACCGTTGACGCGGCGGGATTCGCGACGTTTCCCCTGGCCGGATCGGCCGAGACGCCCGGCACGGCCCGCAGCATGACCCGGTCGACCCTGCTCAACTGGGGACTCGGGGACCTGGTGGACGACGCCACGGTCGTCGTGTCGGAGTTAGTGACCAACGCTCTGCGGTACGGGCTGCCCGCAGCGCGGCGCCCGAACCCGCTGCCGCCCGCCAGCGCCGAACAGCCGATCCTGCTCAGCCTGTTGCACTGCGGTGGCTCCGTGCTGTGCGCGGTGTTCGACCCCGGGCACGACGTTCCTCTGGTCAAGGAGCCCAACTACCTGGAGGAGACGGGCCGCGGCCTGCACATCCTGGAGTCCCTGGCCGAGAGCTGGGGCTGGACCACCCCCGATCACCACGGGAAGGCCGTGTGGGCACTGCTGGTCGCCCCGGGCCTCCCGGTGCCCGGACCGCACGGCGGGTCCGGCGACGAGTGGGACCCCCTGACCCGGCTGCTCCTGCTGCTGGAGCTGCTCAACGGCCCGACGTGGCTGAAGGCGCTCGGCGCCTCCGCGGCGGCCCAGGCGGCGGCGAGACAGCGCTGATCGAGGGCGGGAGGATCCCGCACAGCGCGTCGAGGGCCGCCGCGAGCCCGTGGTCGGGCGGCCCCCCGTAGCCGACCACCAGCCCGTCGGCGGGCGGGCAGACGCCGGCCGGGTGACGGAAACGGCCCAGCCCGGCCAGGGCGATGCCCCGCCGCCGCGCCCGTTCCAGCACCGACTCCTCGGTGTCCGGGGGCAGTTCGAGCACGGCGTGCAGCCCGGCCGCGATGCCGGTGACACGCAGGTGCGGCGCCCGTTCGGCCAGGGTGGCGACGAGCTGGTCGCGGCGGCGACGGTAGCGCCCGCGCATCCGCCGGACGTGCCGGTCGAAGCCGCCCGAGTCGAGGAAGTCGGCGAGCGTGAGCTGGTCCAGGCACCCCACGGTCAGCTCCCACGACCCCTTCACCGCGAGCACGTCGTCCACCAGGTGCCCCGGCAGCACCATCCAGCCCAGCCGCATCCCCGGGCTGAGGCTCTTGCTCAACGACCCGACGTAGACGACGCGTTCGGGATCGAGTCCCTGGAGTGCCCCGACGGGCTCCCGGTCGTAGCGGAACTCGCCGTCGTAGTCGTCCTCCACCACCAGGCCGCCCGAGGCACGCGCCCAGTCCACGACGGCGGCCCGGCGGGCGGGGTGCAGCGGGGCCCCGGTGGGGAACTGGTGAGCCGGCGTCAGCAGCGCGGTCCGGGCCCCGCTGCCCGCCAACGCCCCGATGTCCGCGCCGCGTTCGTCCACGGGCACCGGCACCGTGCGCACGCCTTCGGCGGCCAGCAGCTCGTGGTGGAGGAAGAGACCGTAGGACTCGACGGCCATGGCCGCCCGCCGCACCCGCGGAACGGCGGCCAGCAGCCGCAGCGCCTGGTGGGCGCCCGAGCAGACCACGATCCGGTCGGCGCCGGTGCTCACGCCCCGGGCCCGGGCGAGGTAGTCGGCCAGGGCCCGGCGCAGTTCGGGGCGGCCGTGCGGGTCCCCGGGGCCGAACGCCTCGTGCGGCGCGGCCGTCAGAGCGCGGCGGGCCGAGGCGAGCCAGGCCGCGCGCGGGAACGCGCCGGCGTCGGGCCGGCCGGGCAGCAAATCGTGCGCGGGCCGGGAAACGGACCGGGCGGCCGGTCCCGGCCGCTCCCCCGGCCCGCCCCGGGACGCGGCGCGCGGGGCGACCCGCGTACCGGAGCCCTGCCGGGCGACGAGCCAGCCCTCGGCGATCAGCTCGGCGTAGGCGTCGGCGACGGTGTTGCGGGCGATGCCGAGATCGGCGGCGAGCGACCGGGAGGGCGGCAGCCGCGCGCCGGGCGCCAGCCGCCCACCGCGGATCGCCTCGCGCAGCGCCCGCATCAGCCCGGCCCGCACGCCGCCCGCCCGGCCGAGGTCCAGGTGCAGGTCGAGGCCGGTGCCGCCGCAGGAAGTGGCCCAGGATTCCATCCCGCAAGTGGACCACGGCACCGGTCCGCCCCGGCCTTAGGGTCGGTGCCATGACCGCACACGACCACTCCCCCAGGATGGACCTCTCCCAGGCCGCCCCGGCCGTCTACCGGGCGATGCGGACCCTCGACGGCGCCGCCCGCCAGGGCCTGGACACGACGCTCCTGGAGCTGGTGAAGATCCGCGCCTCGCAGCTCAACCACTGCGCGTTCTGCATCGCCATGCACACCAAGGACGCCCGCGCGGCGGGCGAGACGGAGGAGCGGCTCTATCTGCTGAACGCCTGGGAGGAGGTGCCCGGCGCCTACACGGAACGCGAACGGGCGGCCCTGGCCCTGACCGAGGCGATCACGCTCCTCACGGACGGCTTCGTCCCGGACGAGGTGTACGAGCGGGCGGCGAAGCACTTCCCGGAGAAGGAGCTGGCCCACCTGATCGGCGCCATCGTGACGATCAACGCCTGGAACCGGATCGCCGTCTCGACCCGGATGACCCCCCACCTCGACGGCCGGTAACGCCGCGAAGCCATCCGCTTACCCACCGGTACGATGGTGAGAGCAGCCCACGAAACTTGGTATGGTTGCCCATGTCACGGCGGCTTACCACGGCACCGCGGTGATCACCCCGTCCGGGTGGCGGAATGGCAGACGCGCTAGCTTGAGGTGCTAGTGCCCGTTTAAGGGCGTGGGGGTTCAAGTCCCCCCTCGGACACTCACAGAAACCCCGGCTGAGCTGGGGTTTTTCTGTTGCGAAACGGCCTCCGTGACCAGCGGCGTGACCAGCCCGTAAACGATCTTGCTTGTCAGGCGATGGTGGCCAGCCCGATCCGGCCGGCGTTCGAGGCGGCGAGCTTGCGGGCGCCTTCCTCGCGGCGCTTGCCGTAGCGGGCCATGGTGTAGCCGGGCGAGTGGTGGCGGACCTTGGCGGAGACCTCGGCGGGGTTCTCGCCGTTGTCCAGATCGTTGGTGACGAGACTGGCTCGCCAGTCGTGGAGCCGGAACTTCTCCGGGAACCCGAGCCGCTTGCGCAGGGTGCGCCAGCGGCCGGAGACCTTCTGGGGATCCTGCGGCCCGCCCAGCTTGGCCGGATCGCGGAGCTTGAAGGAGTCCCGGGCGAACACGAGGTCGTGGTCGTTCCACGCCTCTCCCACACGGGCCTTCTCGGCCTCCTGGCGCCCCTTCTGGCGCTTGAGGACGTTCATGAGGGCCTGATCGACGTAGATGCGGGCGTTGTCGTCGCCGTCCTTGGTCAGGCGACGCAGGTAGTAGATGTTGCCTTCCTCCACCACCACCCACGAGCTGAAGATGCAGGAGTCGAAGCGCCTGGAGGTTCAGGCCGCACGAGCCCATCGGCTGTACCTGCTCGGCCTTGTCGCGGGCTTCATCATCGGCGCTGGCATGCTCGTCGGCGCGGTGGTCCTGGGCACAGCAGGACAGCCCTGGCTCTCGGCGATGTTCGCCGGCCCCAGTCTCCTCGCTCTGGTGACTATCTTCGTCCTACGGCGGAACGACGGAGCCCAGGCGAAGGCGGTTGAGCGAGCGTCGCGGGCTGCGGCGAACACCGCTGGCCAGCCCGCTCCGGCTCAGCCGCAAGCACCGGCGGCTCCATGAGTGAATGAATTGGTGGTCGAGAATCCGGTGACCTCGACCACAGACCTGCATTCATCCGTGAACAAACCCTGGAATTAACAGGTACGTATTCCTGTGAGGGGTTCTATATCTACCTGGTCGAAACACTTCCGGTCCCCTCCCTCGAAGGTGGGGGCCGGTTCCGGTTTCAACGTCCGGTAGGTCAGTGGGCCTTCGCGTAGGCTTCGCGGACGCTGGCCGGCACCCGGCCGCGCTCGCTGACCTCCAGGCCCTGCTCCTTCGCCCACTCTCGGATCTTGGCAGAGTCCTCAGACGTGCTTGTCGTCGGACGCCTGGCCCCAGCACCGGCCCGCGGAGTGCGGCCGGTCTTCCGGCCGACGTCGATGAACGGGCCGAGGGCCTTGGCCAGCTTGGCGTAGGAAGCTTCGGTCAGGTCGATCTCGTAGTTCACGCCGTCGAGCGAAAAGGTGTGGGTGCTGACGTCCTCGGCTTCCTTGCCGGTGAGGTCATCGGTGTAGACGGTGACAACTTTCTTAGCCATGGCGCGGAGTATAGGCCCCATGAAGGGGCCATCGACAATCGAGTGGAGTAAGTGGCTGCCCGGCTCTGACTTCATGCATTCATTGGCCCGTGTCACTCGATCGGCTTTCGGCGGTTGGCAGTGCCCATGCCCCCAGTCCGACGATGGAGGAAGTTGCGGCTGGCGAGGAGGTGCTGCGCAGTGGCGGGACAAGGCCCACGGCGCCGGGCAGACGATCCCGATGGAATGCCCGCTCAGCTCAAGGCGTGGCGGCTTCGAGCTGGACGTCAGGAGGGCCGGAAGCGTGCGCTCTCCCAGGAGGCCGTGGCGGACCGCGCCAATCACGAATTTCAGTGCCCGTTGGTACTGGGCTCTCGAATCCGGTCGCGAGTTCCACCCGAACCCGTTCATGCTCGGGCGCGTGGTTGATGTCCTCCGACTCGACGCCGAAGAGCGTGGGGTTCTCTTCCGCGGCTTCGGGCTTCACTCCGAACCGAGCCGGGCCAGTGAGGAGGCGTTGGAGGACTTGCAGCTCCTTCTCGACAGCGTTGCACCGCTACCCGCCATCGTCACAGACCTGTATTGGGACGTGCTCGCCTACAACGACGCGTGGGCCACCTGGATGCCCTATGTGAAGCGCAAGGGCGCCAATTCGGCCCGTTTCGTGCTGCTGTCCCGGGAGGGCCGTACAGTGTGCGGAAACAACTGGGAGTGTGTGGCCAGGCAGTTCCTTGCTGGCCTGCGCATGTGCGCGCTGGACCCGCATGTCGACCGGGACCGCCTGGACGCTCTCATGGCCGATGTGCTGAAGGACAAGGACTGCCCGGAACTGTGGGAGCGACACCCAGAAGCGGCCGAGGTGATCGCACCCCGGCCCACCATCTTTCACCTCTCGGCCACCGGCCGCCGACCTTTGAAAGCCCTGATGCACCACGCCAGGCCGATTGCCCTGCCGCAGTCCCGCATGGCGATCATCACGCCCTTGCGGAAGCCTTCAGCGCGGAAGGCGCCGGCGAGAACCAGGCAGTAATCGCTCTGGGTCGACCGGGCAACCGGTCCTTCAGTCGGTAAGTCCGGTGCTCAGGAGCAGCGTTGCCAGGTGCTCCGCGGCGTCGGGGTGACCGAGTCCTCGTGCTGCCGCGCCCATTCGGGTGCGGAGTTCCGCGGAGGCAAGCAGAGGCCCAACGGCTTGTCGCAGGCCCTCGGGAGTCGCGTTGTCGCCGGTGAGTGCAGAGGCGGCGCCCTCGCTCTGGAGGTGGAGTGCGTTGTGCTCCTGCTCGTTGCCGGCGGAGGTGGCAAGGGGGATGAACACGGCTGGTTTGCCGAGGGCGGTGAGTTCCGCGATGGTACCGGCGCCACTGCGGGAAATCACGAGGTCGGCCAGGGCCAGGACGTCGGGGAGTTCGGGGCCGACGAAATCCGTGACGTGATAGTGGTCGCGGAGTTCGGCGGGAAGCTGGGCGGCGTGCTGTCGTGCTTCTTCGATGGAGGTGGCGCCGCACTGGTGGATGACGTTGGCCTGGGACAGGAGCCAGGGCAGGATGGCGCGGACCAGGGTATTGATCTGGACCGAGCCCTGCGCGCCGCCGGTGATGTAGACAGTGGGCAGGCGCCGGTCGAAGCCGGTCAGGGCGAGGGCGGCGACGGCCTTGTCCGGCTGTCCAGTGAGGACTTCAGGCCGGACGGGGTTGCCGGTGACCACGGCGTTCTTCCGGGCGGAGTCGGGCAGCAGGGCCAGAGTGGAAGGCGAAGAGACAGCGACGCGAGTGGCGGCGCGGGCGAGGGTGCGGTTGGCCAGGCCCAGGCGGACGGTCTGCTCATGGATGATCAGGGGGCGGCGGCGCGACTTGGCTGCCAGGCCGATGGGCACGGCGACGTAGCCGCCCGTGGAGAGCACGACATCGGGATTGAAGTCCGCGACGATCGAGCGCGCTTGGGCCGCGCCGATGGGGACGCGGGCCATGTCCTTGACGTTCTGTGCGGACAGCATGCGCAGGGGGTTGGCCGAGCGACGAATCTTGCCGGTCTGGACGGTGCGGAAGGGGATGCCTTCGGCCGCGGTAACGCGGGCTTCCAGACCGTTGGGAGTGCCCACCCACAGCACGTCTAGTCCGACACCGAGGGTGGCCAGTCGGGATTGGGTGGTGCGGATGGCGGTGAGGGCGGGGTAGGTGTGCCCGCCCGTCCCGCCGCCGGTGACGATGAGCCGGAAGGGCCGGTCGAGGGCGGCGAGACGGTGGTCGAGGTCTGCGGTCATGGAGAAGGCAGTTCCATTTCGGACGGCGACGGGTCCGTGACGTGGGGTGTGTGGACTCGGACGATATCAGTCAGTCCGACCTTCGTCAGAACCCTGCCGATGCCCCACGGCGTTCGTCCGAACTGCTCGGTGTAGGTGGCCAGAGTGCGGCATTGCTCGCTGCTCAGGGTGAAGGTTCGCACGCCCGGCTTGCTGAGGAGATAGGTGCGCGGGTCCGGGTCGGCAGTGTCGAGGCGGGCGTCTTCCAGGAGTCGGTCCAGGTCGAAGCGTGCCGTCTGAGTGAGCCTGGCCGGAGGATCGGTGTGGAAGATGTCGGCGAGTTTGAGGCGGTGGAATTCGGCGGCCTCGGTGACCAGTTCGGCCACGAGCCGGTCATTCTCGGTGACTGTCGGGTGGGGTCCCGTGAGCGTCTGTCGGCAGGCTTCGGCGGCCAGGGCCGTGGTATCGGCCAGGGCTTCGGTGATGAGCCGGGTGCGGTAGGTGTAGAGGAGGTTGTTGCCCAGCTCGCCGCTGATGTAGGCATCGATGTGGCCGCGGGCGTAGTCGAGAAGCCGCTCGCGGCTGTTCCAGAGCTGGGTGTCGGTCTCGTCGGCGAAGGCACGCATCACCGTCCGAAGAGCCGGGCCCTGCGGGAGTGCCCGTGCGGTCTCCAGCCAGCGCATCGGGGAGACGCGGTGGGCACGGAGAAGGGCCAGGATCAGGCGGAACAGTCCGTCGTTGTAGAGGGTAGCGACAAGGAGGTTGACCAGGCGGCATTCCTTGTAGTCCACATAGCTCATGCTCGGCAGGACGCTGACGCAGACTTCGTCGGCTTCGGCCGCCCGAATTTCGCGGCCGGCCACTTGGTAGCGGCCGTAGCACCGGGGCAGGACCCGCCAGCGGGTAATCAGGCCGTGTTCGCGCCGGTAGATATCGGCACTCATCTCGGAGCCCGGGAGCAGCGTGAGCTGGAACATGTTGATGCGGTCGAAGCCCCCGTCCATCAGTTCCCGCAGTGCGTTCAGGTGCCGTTCCTTCGAGTCCCGGGGGAGAGCGAGGATGACCTCGCTGTGCGTCCTGGCGCCGGACTGGCGTGCGGCCAGGGCGATGGCCATGAGCTTTCCGGCATCGATGTTCTCGCGCTCCACGGCGGCCAGGACGTCGGTGTCGAGGGACTGCACGGCACCGGACAGGCTGATGGCACCGGGTACCTGGGCGACCGCCGACAGGACACGATCGCGTTGGTTCTTGCCCGTCGTCACGTTGATGACGCGCGGCCAGCCGTATAACTGGCGGCACTCGGCCAGGACCCGGCAGGTCTCGGCGTCCTGAGGAAACATGCCGAAATTGCTGTCCGTGATCAGCAGCTCGTTGCGCGCTGTGCCGGCTTCGATGAGCGGCTGCATGCGCCGACCGATGTAATGCAGCTCCTCTTCGATGCGATCGTGCGGCTTCTGGGCGACCTTCTGAAAGTAGGCGGTGCCTTCCTGGCAGAAGGTGCACTTGAAGGGGCAGCCACGGTTGGTCTGGACAGTCGGCACGAGACGGCCGTCGAAGAACTCGTCCATCAGACCGGCGACGTAGGGCGACGGAACCGACGACAGATGCGGGAGCCTGGGTCGCGGCGGCGAGGCCGCCAGCGTGCCGTCATGGGTCATGAAGTGCACGCCGGGAATGCTTCCGGGCGTCACCTCGCCGTCTTGGAGAGCGAGAAGCAGATCGGCGAACGCTTCCTCGCCCTCGCCCTCCACGTAGAAGTCCACGATCCCGTCGAACCGTTCGTGCCAGAAGCGGGCCTGCTGGTCGGCGTCGAGCGGATAGTGCGGACCGCCCAGGACGACGACGGTCTGCGGGGACCGTTCCTTGATCACCTGGGCGAATTCGAGGGCCAGGTTGGCGTTCCAGATGTAGTGCGAGAAGCCGATCACATCCGGCGCACGGTGGCCGTCGAGGGCTTCGGCGAGCGCTTCCGGGTACTTGAAGATCCGCACCGGCTCCGCGAACCTCATGCGGCCGGCGGCATATGTGGCGATCCCGGCCACGGCCTGCGGCATTGTCTCGGCGGAGATGCCCTGCTGGGTGTAGGTGAGATCCGCCAACCAGACAACGAGCCCCATCCGCGGTAGCTGCCCGGACGGCCCGCTGACCAGGGGAAGGGTCACCTTCATACCGTCGCCTCCGGGTTCCGCAGGAAGATCTGGAGCAGCAGGCGCCGCTCGTCCGGGTGAAGCTGTTCCTGGCCGTCGCCGAGCGGTTCGCGACCGTGACAGCACAGGTGCTGGTTGACGATCACCAAGTCCCCCCGGTTGAGGAGGAAGCGGCGCTGCTGCGCGATCAGCTCCTGTTCCAGGGCGCGGGCAGCCTTCGTATGCGGATCGTCCGGGTCGGCGCCAGCGAGCATCTTGGCGGTGAAACGGACGAAGCCCTTGCTCTTGGACAGGCCGTCGAGGACGGGGAAAGGGTTCCACTCGCGTCCCACGCCCGTCAGGTCGTGGAAGCTGCCGTCCCGGTACGCCTCCTCGGACAGAAGCCTGAGGTCGGCAGGCCCGAGACGGGAGACGGCGCGACGGAGCTGGGATACCAGGCTCTCGCCCCGACCGCGCGGGTCGGGCCGGATACACAACAGAGCGCTGTAGTCCGGGGGGAGGGTGGAATTCACGACGTCGATGTGCAACGGGTTGTAGCCGGTACCGGTGGCACGCATCGGATCGATGTCCGTGTTCGTCCCCAGCGGCTTCCACAGCGGCCACCGGTCGAATGCCCGCAGCGGGCTCGCCAGAAGCGATAACAGCGCCGTCACCGCGCGCAGACCGTTCTCCGGGGAGCCGCAGGCGTCCAGCAGCGGGCCCAGCTCCAGCACGGCGAAACCATCGCCGCCCACCTGGTTGAGCAGCGCGTCGCACGTGGCGATCACCTCGCTCATACCGGTCAGACCCCGGAGCGCCGAGCGGTACTCCGCCCAGGTACGCGGTGACAGCAATCCAGCGTCCAACTGCCAGTCGGGAAGCGTTGCCGCCACCTTGCCCATTTCGTTCGTCAGACTCTCGGGCAGTTTCACGCGGTTCTGGTGTTCCGTTTGATTCATCGCGCCTTCCTCCTGCGAATCGGACTCGACGTACGCCATGGGGGGGGTGGTGCGCCCGGAGTCGGATCCGAACCGACAATCAGCGCTTTTCACAAACGCCTGCCAGGCCATTTGGCTAGTCCGGGCTGTTCGCTTCCTCGATAACTCGCCTCAGTGAGGAGAGTCGTCCTGGCCGCCCATTTCCTCGGCCGTCAACGCCTCCATGGCCGCAGCTTCGTGCGGACAGGGATGGGCCGGAGGACGGTCCGGATACATGGCGTCCGCCTTGCCGGGGTCTTCGCCCAGCCACCGCAGCGCCCTGCGGTGCAGGGCGTACCACCACTCGTCCAGCCGACCGACCGCGTTCCAGTCCGGGGCGGCCTGATACGTCCAGTACCAGCGTTCGTCCAGCCTGCCGAGCAGATCGATCACCACGGCCCGGGAAGACGCGGGCGGCGTGCGGGACATGACCACCTCGACCCCGGGGAGGGAGATCACCAGCAGGCTCGACGCTCCCGGCTCCCTCTCGACCCGGATCACGCGGCCACCGTTCCGTTCGCTTCCGGGTGGCCGACGAGGTAGCGCACCGGAGCCCCGCCCAGGGCTTCGAGAGCGGCCTTGATACGCCACTCCGTGTAGGGCGCAACGATGTCGCTCAGGTACTCGGGGAAAACCCACAGGTAGTCCACGAGTTCGTCCTCCGGCAGGACGATCCGGGTGTCCTCGGGGACAGTGCCGCAGTCGAAGACGTGGTTCGTCCCCTCCTTCACCTCCCCGTTCGCGGGCATCCAGTGCACGACCAGGAGCGCGCCCGGAACCAGCAGCAGCCCCGTCTCCTCGAACACCTCCCGCCGGCAGGCCGCCGCAGCATGCTCCCCCGGCCGTGCGCTGCCGCCGACGAGCCCGAAACGGTCCGCGCCCCTCTTGTACGCCTTCTCCACCAGCAACACCCGCCCCTTGTCGCTACGGATGAGCGCCAGACCGGCCGACCGACGCCGCGGCGGGCAGGTGAAGTCAGACTCGACGTGCATGAATTCCCTTTCACTGGATACGGAACTGCTGATTCGCCGACAGCACGGCGAAGTCTCAGTCGTGCTCGCCGGTGTCGTCGGTGTCGTCGGTGAAGATGCGGGCCAGCAGCTCGTCCTCCGGCGTCTCCGCGAGGCGCTTCAACGCCACCGCCGCGACGATCGCCGCCCGACCCTCTTCCGCAAAGCGGGGATCGGCCGACCGCCTGGCACTCTCCCGGCGGATGCGCCGCCGTCGCGGGCTCACCAGCAACACAGGCCAGGACCACAGGAAATGCAGGTGCCACCACATCTCGACGGACAGGCGCCACGCCTCCCACCGCGACAGCTTCTTCATGAGCTGCCTCCGGGGCCGAGCGTGCCAGTGGCCACCAGCACTGTCGGTACCGGGCGAAGCGACAGCTCCCAGACCAGCGAGGAGGAAGAGAATGAATAAATAAAGACTTCACCAGCCGCCAGACGGAACGACGTCTCCTCGCTGGCCACTTCACGACTCCAGCCGTCCATCGCCTTACGGGCCACCGCATCGTCATCGGTAAGGGAGTCGGTGGCGGCGATCCCCCGGCTCCGCACCCACTCCTGGACCGCGGAAACCTCGGTCGAGAACGCGTCACCCAGGTGAAGCATCCGAGGCTCCGGAGACCACGAGTACGCGATGAACTCCGCCCGGAATGCGACAGGAAGCACTTCGGTCACAGCGCCTCCCGTTCCTCGCCGGACAGGCGACAACGGAACGACACGGCTTTCCCCCAGGGACTCTCAGCCGCGAGGAAGTACAGCTCACCGGCCATCTCCCGCAGCAGCCACAGCCCACGCCCCGACTCCGCCCCCCACTCCGGCTCCCTGACCTCGGGCAAGGCACTCGAACGGTCAAAGACCGAGACCACGGCCTGATATCCAGCACTGGTCACTTCCAGGCAGCACCGCGGGTCAGGCACATGCCGGAGCACATTGGTCAGCAGCTCCGACACCCCGAAGCAACCCAGTTCAATGGACTCTCGTGGAGCCCCCCAGCCCACCAGCACACCCCGAACCACCCGCCGCCACTGCTGAATTTCCTGCTCACGAACCGACATCCGCCATGCATGTGTGTCACGGCCAGCTGCGGCCTGGACTGCTCGAACCCGCATCGACCCTCCCGGCTGTCCGTAGCGTTGGCCACCGTGCGGTATCTCGCGCCAAAGCCTGGTACTCGCGCTCAGACCGCACCAGCCCCAGCTGATTACCCACCTTGGGCAGATCACAGCCTGTAGAACTTCGGCTACACTTCACGTGATCGCATCACTGGAGCGTTCCCATGGCTGAATCCCGTCCGTCGGCTGGACTCCCGGAGCGGCTGCTGCGCGACGACGAGATGGTTCGAGCTTGCAAGGACCGGAACTTCGCCAGAATCTTCGAGCTTGTCAAACGGGTGGGCGTTTACCCGTCGCTCATCGCTCGACGCTGTGAGCTGACGCCCAGTCGGGTCGGTGAGGTGATGAAGGGACAACGGACGCTCCGAGATATGACGGTGATTGAGCGCGTAGCCGATGGGCTCGGCATCCCGGGTCATATGCTCGGCCTTGCCCCGCGCGTCTGGGAGTCCGGCAACGTGCTGGGGGCAGCAGCACCCGCCGTGGCTCGCCGTCCCGAGGAGTGGGGACCGCACACCATCGCCACCCAGACGTGGTCGTCGCATCCCGGTGCCAGTCCCCAGGACAGCGAGTTCACCCTGTCCCTGATTGAGAGCCAACTTCCCCAGCATTACCGGGGCGCGAACTACTTCGGCGCACGGATAGCCATCCCTCCGGTGCTCCACCAGGCCCACAGCCTGACTCAACTCCTGGAAGCAACGAACAGTCATCCGCGGCAGGCCCTGCTTCGCACGGGCAGCAGGGTTGCCGAGTTCCTGGGATGGCTCTTTCAAGACTCGGGGGACTTCCGAGCCGCTGCCTACTGGTCGGACCGTTCGATGGAATGGGCTCAAGAGGCCGCAGATGACCGTATGCAGTCGTATATCCTTTTCCGCAAGGCCAACCAGGCGACGGCACAGTTGCAATCAGACAGGGCAGTCGGCCTTGCTCGCGCGGCTCAGCGCATACCGGGCCTTACGCCGCAGATCACCGCTCTTGCAGTTCAGCAGGAGGCCCAGGCATACGCACGCATGCGGAATCCCAAGGCCGCACTGGCCAAGTTCGACGAGGCCCAAACACTGGCCTCGGATCACACCCCCAGTGACCCGCAGGCGACTCTGGATACCTCCTACTGCACACCGACGTACATCGAGATGCAACGAGCCAACTGCTGGATCGAACTCGGAGACGCCAGGCGAGCAGTTGCGCTCTTCGAAGCCGAGTTGGCCTCGCTCCCCAAGGTCTACCGGAACGACCGGGGCGTGTACCTCGCACGCCTTGCCCGCGCCTACCTCGCATCCACCGAGTACGAGCAGGCAGCTAAGGCCGCCACAAACGCTCTCGCCATCTACAGCCAGACCGGATCGGCCCGCACTATGATCGAGCTGGATAATTTTGCCGATAGCGCAGCCAAACTGCCCAAGTCACCAGCAATAGACGAATTCCTGGAGCGGTTTCAAGCTCGACAAGCGGGCTTCGCCACCTCACCATCTGGCAACAATGAGGGATGCTGAGGTCATGCACGACCTCATGACGCAGGCAACCACCGCTGACGTGCGCGCACGGGGCTCAGCCGTTGCCGTGCTCCCTATCGGCAGCTTCGAGCAGCACGGTGATCACCTCCCGCTCATCACGGACACGGTGATCGCTTCCCTCCTCGCCCGCAGAATCGCCGACGACTACGGCCTGTTCCTGCTGCCGCCCCTCACGATCTCGTGTTCCCACGAGCACGCCGCCATGCCCGGCACGGTGAGCATCAGTGCGACGACGCTCTACGCCCTCGTCAACGACGTGTGGCGGTCACTGGAGGCATCCGGTGTGCCGGGGTTGATCATCGTCAACGGGCACGGAGGCAACTACGTCCTGGGGAACGCCGTCCAGGAACTCAACGTCGCCGGGGCCCGCGTCGCCCTCTTCCCGGCCCCGGAGGACCGCCGCCAGGCCCGCGTGGATGCCTGTCTCGAAAGCAGCAGCGACGACGACATGCACGGCGGGGAGTTCGAGGTCTCGCTGCTGCTCCACGGTGCACCTCATCTCGTGGGCAGCGGCATAGCCGACAGCGACCACTCAGCGCCGTCCCGGCCCCACCTGCTCACCCTGGGCATGGCCGGCTACACAAACAACGGCATCATCGGCCGCCCTTCACTCGCCACCGCGGCCAAGGGCAAGGCACTCCTGGACAGCCTGTCCGACGCCGCACGGGCTCACCTGGCATTGTTCCCCCCGCCGAGCACGGCTGCGAGTCCGGGCGACTCCGGAGCCCAGGAGGCTGATGGGCTCCCAGCAGACGAATGAATGAGTCTCACGACTCGCCCGGCGGGCTGGGCGTGGACAACGCGTGCACAACAGCGGTCGGGAGCAGTCAGAAAGGCCCAGGTGGAGGGCAGGAAGCACTTGGCCGCTCCCGCCGCTAGCCGAGGGATATCATCGCGGGTCAGAGACCTGGTGACCTGGTGTCCGGGGTGGCAGTTCAAGTCCCCCCTCGGACACGACCAGTACACCACCGCGTGGTGCTGGCCGGTACTCGGCCAGCACCTCTTTCTTTTCGCGGTCGTAGGTCGAGCGTAGCCCCAGATGGCGGTAGACCTCCGCCTTGGCGGCGGGGTCGGCCCGGCGCAGTGCGGTCGGCAGGCCGCCGACAGCGTCGACGAGGTCCTTGATCTCCTGGCGGGTCATCCGCCGCGTGAGGCTGGTGGGGCTGTTGATCTTCTTCAGCCGGGTTTCGGCTGCCAGTCGCTCGGCCCGGACCTCGCGGCTCCAGGTGGCGACCAGGGCGGGGTCGGCTCCGGCTTCCAGGGCGGCGCGGTGGCGGGCGAGCTTGCGGTCGCAGTCCGAACAACGGCGAGCATTCAGCTCACGGTGTCCCGACAGACCGACCACCGACGGCATCCACGACCTCCCGAGGAGCGACAGCACAACAAGGCCGCTCCTCCCACGGGACCTCCCGCCCTACACGCGACCAGCGGAAACACAGTTCTCAAGCCGGGAAGGACAACAGCTTCTCGGGGATGCGGTCGATTCGTAGCTGCGGAGGTCACATGTGGTGATCGTGGATCAGCCGAACAGGGTGGAACCGAGCGGGCGTCGCGCGTCGTAGCCGGGGAGGATCAGGAAGGTCGCGGTGGCGGTCGTGGTGGTGAAGGGCAGCAGCGCGTCGGAGGTGTCCATGCGGGTGAGCGTGGCCGTGAAGGTCCGCAGGTCGTTCTGGAAGCTGATGAAGAGCAGACCGGGGGCGGGGTCGTCGATGCTGTAGGAGCGGCGGAGCATATGGCCGACGCCGACCACCGTGGGGTTCGCCCTGCGTACGTGGGCGTCCACGGGGACGAGATAGCGCCCGTCGGGCGTCTTGGCGCTGAGTCCGGGGGCCGAGTCGACGCTGCCGCCGGAGAGGGGTACGCCGCTGGCCCGGCGCCGCCCGAAGACCGCCTCCTGCTCGGCGACGGACAGGGCGGCGAACCGTGTCAGGTCGATTTCCATGCGCCGTAGTACGGCCAGGGTGCCGCCGGCGACCGCGGAAGGGTCGGCCAGCCACAGGTCACGTTCCTGCTCGGCGGTGGTGTGCGGGCCCACGATGCCGTCGATGAAACCGAGCAGGTTGCGCGGAGCGGAGCGGTCCTCGGCCACGGGCACCTCCGCACCGCGGCGTCCGAATTGCCGCCAGCGCTCCTGGATGCGGTCGCCGGCCTGGTCCAGGAGCGCGGCGGCCGCGACCGGCAGGAGCAGGGCGTCGCCGGCGCAGATCTGGATCAGCAGATCACCGCCGCGTTCCCGCTCGGCGACACGCTCGCGGGAGAACCGCGGGAGGTCGGCCGCGCCGGGCAGGGTGGCACCGGCCGTCCGTACCAGCCGTGGGCCCACGCCGACGGTCACGGTCATATCGCCGGGGGACAGGCCCAGCAGCCGTGGGTCGGACCCGGCGGTGAGGGTCTGGATGGTCTCGCCGAGCTCGGCCAGCAGAGGGCCGGGCATCACCGTGGCGCCGAGGTCAGCCACCAGGGCCAGCAGGTGGGGCTGGGCCGACCGGGGAAGCGTCACGCCCGCCTGATACCGGCCCGTCACCGCGACCGGCGTGGGCGCGACCGGCGTGGGCGTGGCCGACGCGGAAGGGGCGGGATCGCCGGACCGGTCGGACCGGGCGGAGTCCCCTGAGTACCCGGCGAGGAGACCGGCGGCCACCGTGACACCCGTGGCATCGAGGAACGCGCGGCGTGACGGGGGACGGTCGGCACGGTGCATGATGCGTACCATGCCACACCCGGCCTGAGACTGCCGCTCAACCAGCATGGTGCTGGCGGGAGTTCGACGTCCCAGCGGGGCGACGCCGTGCCAGACTGGGATCATGTCTCGATTAGCTCTTCGCGTGATGACGGCTGCTGCCCTGGGCGCACTGGCGCTGGTGACCGGATGCAGCGGCGGTGGCGACGACGGATCGGGCGAGGGTCGGCGGCCGGACGGCGCGGAGGTGACGATCCGGGTGCCTGCCGACGCTCCGACGATCTCGGACGCGGTGTCCCTGGCCCGGCCCGGTGACCTGGTCCTGGTGGCGCCGGGCGTGTACCACGAGTCGGTGCTGATCGACACGGAGCGCATCACTTTGCGGGGCGAGTCCCGGGCAGAGGTGGTCATCGACGGGCAGCTGCGGCGGCCGAACGGTGTGGTGGTCACGGCGCCCGGGGTGGCCGTGGAGAACCTGACCGTGCGGAACAACACGCACAACGGGGTGCTGGTCACCGGTTCGGCGGCGGCGGTCGACGCACTGCCGGGGAGCGGTGGCTACGACACCGGCGACGAACCCGTCAACCTCTTGGATTCGTTCCGGGTATCGCATGTGACCGCGACCCGTAACGGCCTCTATGGCATCTACGCGTTCTCCGCGCAGAACGGTGTCATCGAGCACTCCTACACCTCGGGCGGGGCGGACTCCGGGATCTATGTCGGTCAGTGCAGGCCGTGCCGGATCGTGGTGCGGGACAACGTCTCCGAACTCAACGCGGTCGGTTACGAGGGCACCAACGCCAGCGGTGACATGTATGTGGTCGGCAACCGTCTGGTCGGCAACCGTGTCGGACTGACCATCAACTCCGACCACCAGGAGAAACTGCTCCCGCAGCGCGACGCCGTCATCGCGGGCAACCTGATCGCGGACAACCAGCAGCCGCAGACCCCCGAACAGGCCGACGGCGGCTGGGGCATCGGCATCGGCGTCGACGGCGGCAGCGACAACCGGTTCATCCGCAACCGGGTCACCGGCAACAGCAACGCCGGGCTCGTGATCACCGCGACCGCCGACCTGACGGCGGACCGCAACCAGATCACGGACAACACCTTCACCGCCAACGGCGTCGACATCGGCTGGACGTTCCCGACCGCCACCGGGGGACAGGGCAACTGCCTGGAGGGGAACGAGCTTCGGACGACCGTGCCCGCGGGGCTCGCGTCCACCGCGTCCTGCCCTGTCCCCGCCACATCCCCCACGCCCTCCGGCAGTTGGCGCGGCCCGGCGGCGCCCGCGGGCATTCCTTTCACCGACGTGGCCGAGCCCGGCCCGCAGCCGGAGTTCCCGGGGGCCGGCACGACCGGCGCCACCGTCGTGCCGGACGTTCCGGTGCTGCCGGTCATCGCGGACATCGCGCTGCCGTCGCCGTCACTGCTCGCCGACGGCGCGCGGGTACAGACCTCGTGAGCGGCGGCTACGGCGCCGGGGTGGCTCCCGGCAGCGGCTGGACGGGGACATACGCCTGGGTGTCGAAGTCGAAGACCACCGGCTCGGGCGCGGAGGCGATATCGGCCTCGACCCGGTACATGGTGCCGTCCGAGCCGATCCAGTACCGCACGGTCTGTGACGTACTGGTGCTGGTGTCGCCGCCAGGGACATCGGCACCGGAGTCGGCCTGGGCACGCGGCCCGCTCATGATGTCCGTCCGATGGCCGCGTACCTGCTCCTGCCCGACCCAGGTGGCGCCGTTCTGCGGCAGCAGCGCGGCGTTGTCCGGCCGGTCGCTGCCGAGCTCGAGCACGATGGCCAGCGCACTGTCCAGGGTCATGCCGGATGTCAGCAGCGGACGGCTGTGCCAACCGGACGCGGGCGGCGACGCCGGGACAACCGCCGGGGGGTCCGCCATGGGATGGACGAGGACGGTGGTGGGCGTCCACTGGATCAGCCCGTCGCTGGACGTGTCGCGCCCGGTCCCTCGCACCACCCCGTAACCAGTGTGGGTGCGGTAGTCGACTGACGCGGTGATGACCAGCCCACCGGCGACGTTCGGCACGTTGATCGTCACTGCCCGGCCTCCGGCCTGGTAGTTGAGGAATCGCGTGACTGCCAGCCGGTTCGCTTCGTCCGAGGTCAACGCCCGCGGGGCGGCAGGGCCGTCGCCGTCGCCGAGGAGGACGAAGGCGCCGGCAGCGGCAGCCGCGACGCAGACGGCGGCTGCCGCTGCCCAACGTAATCGTGGCCACCGGCGACGCTGCTTGACGCTGGTGCTCCGCGCGCTGCGGCTCCGCGCCTTGATGCCCCGCGCCTTGACGTCCCGGGCTCTCCTACTCCATATGCTCCGCACGCGGCGTGAGCATAACAGTTCGCACCGTGGCCCCCATGAACTTCGCGGTTGGCCAGCCACTACGGCCCGTCAACTTGTAGTCTCTGCGCGTAAGTTGCTGAGTTTGCATTGGCTCAGGATGAGGGGAGCGCTATGCGATTAGGTGTACTGCTGCGGATGGGGCTGTCCGGCGCGCTCCTGATAGGAGGCGGCGCGGGCGCGACCCTGGCCGGCGCCGGGCAGGCCGGAGCCGCGGCCTCCGACGGCACCCTGACCGTCGAGGTCCTGCGGGACTTCTTCGGCACCGGCGTGATCAACGCGACCATGGACGTGCCCCAACAGGGAATCCAGGTCGATGTCATCGACCCCGCGGGCAACCGTGTCACCGGTGTCACGGATGTCACCGGAAGGGTCGTCGTGCCGCCGTCGAGCGAGCTGACCGGCGGCCGGTACCGGGTCGATGTCACCGTCCCGGAACCGTACCAGGACTATCTGCGGGCGGCGCCCGCCTCGACCGAACCGAACCACTTCGACAGCTTCACCACGTACGTGGACGTCTCGGACGGCAAGGACGACTCGGTGACCACCGGGGTATGGAACCCGGCCGACTACGCACTTCCCGACTCCCGTTACTTCGTGCCGATCCAGAGCGGCGCGGGCGGGACGGACACCCGGGCACTGGTGGCGTTCGGGACGGACGCCCGGGGCACCTGTCCCGAGCAGGAGGCGTGCCCGGAGGTCCTCAACACCCAGGACCAGGTGGGCACGACCTACGGGCTGGCCTACGACCGGTACCGCGACCGGCTGTTCCAGTCGGCGTTCGCGCGGCGGTACACCGAGTACGGGCCGGAGGGCGGTGGCGCGATCTACGTCCAGCCGGCCGACGGCGGCGCCCCGACGCTGTTCGCGACGGTGCCGGACGCCACGGAGACACCGCACGACACCGGCAACCTGATCAAGGACGCCGGGTTCACCGACGCGCCGGGGAAGGAGAGCATCGGCGGCCTGGCCCTGTCGGAGGACGGCTCGACCCTGTACGCGGTGAACCTGCTCACCCGCAGCCTGGTCAGCTTCGACGCGACCGGGCCCACGGCCTCGGCGCCCGAGGAGACCGTGCCGATCCCCGACCCGGGCTGCGCGTCGGCCGGGGACTGGCGTCCGTTCAGTGTGGCCGCCCACGACGGCAGCCTGTATGTCGGGGGCGTGTGCAGCGCCGAGAGCACACAGGACCGTGCGGACCTGAGGGCCGTCGTCGCCACCTATGACGGCGAGGAATTCACCACCGTGCTGTCCCAGCCGCTGGACTTCGAGCGCGGCAGCGTGTTCACCAACAACTCCGGCCGCGACCAGGTCAACCACTGGAACCCGTGGAACACCGACCTGGCGGACTGGGACTCCTTCCAGGTGGGCGGCGCGATGATCAATCCGCAGCCGGAGCTGGCCAGTATGGCCTTCACCCGCGACGGCTCGCTGATCCTCGGCTTCCGCGACCGGTTCATGGACGTCGTGAGCTGGGGCGGGCTGGACCCGAGGCCGGGCAACGACACACCGCAGAACGGGATGGCCGGCGGCGACATCAGCATGGCCTGCGCCAGGCCCGACGGCGGGTACGACTGGGAAGGCACCGGAATCTGCCCCGACCACGCCACGGACCCGACCCTTGACGGCGTCCAGCCCGGCAGCGTCGTCGAGTACTTCCCCGGTGATTTCTTCCCGAACGGCGGCTCCGCGACCCAGCCCGGGCCGCACCAGGAGTCCGCCCTGGGATCGGTCGCCTACATCCCGCAGCAGCAGTGGATCGTCAGCACCCAGATGGACCCGACCGGCCGGGTCATCACCAACGGAACCGGCTACTACGACGTCGCCACCGGCCTCGGCCCCGGCAACGACCCGGTGAACAACGCGTACGAGTTCGTCGGCCCGAACCAGAACGGGTTCGGCAAGGCCGGCGGCCTCGGCGACATCGCGTACGCCGCGGCGAACGCACCGATCCAGATCGGCAACGTGGTCTGGTACGACGGCGACCGCAACGGCCTCCAGGACCCGGGGCACGTACTGCTGCCGGGTGCGACGATCAACCTCCTGGACGCCGATGGCGAGCTGGTCGCCACGACCACGACCGATGCCGCCGGTGAGTACTACTTCGGCGGGGTCGGCGCGGACTACCAGCTGACACCGGGCGCCGAGTACACCGTGCAGTTCGATGTCTGCACGGCGGACACCAGCGGGGTACCGGGCCAGCCGCCCGCCACCGACCTGCGGTTCACCCTGCCGCGCGCCGGTGACGACCCGGTCCACGATTCCAATGTGACCCCGCCGACCTCCGGCCGGCTCTGCAACGGCTACGCCCCGGTCACCGCGCCGGAC
>NZ_JBPQTQ010000115.1:0-21180 GCF_051386415.1 Streptomyces sp. URMC 129 | reverse complement strand
AGCAGCACGTCCCCGTGCTCCAGCGCCTGCAACGCCACCGACCGCAGCAGCGACGACGCACCCGCCCCCGGCACCCCCACCACCAGCAGATGCGGCTCCGCCGACCGGGGACCCGTCCGCCACACCACCGGAGACGCGTCCACCAGCTCCTCGTACTCCGGCCCCCCGAGCACCGGCACCGTCCGGTCCACCGCCCCCGCGTCCGTGAACCCCAGCACCGTCTCCCCGGGCGCCGTCACGAACCGCTGCGCCCGGATCTCCACCGGCAGCGGCTCCAGCGCCGCCACCTCCAGCTCGTTGCGCTCCTCGTCCCAGCGGAAACCGAACTCCCGCCCCCGGCCCGCCTTCGCCGCCAGCAGCCCCTCCACCCGCGCCCGGCACTCCGGATCCCCGTCCGGGAAGAACGCCGGATAGGTCAGCACCAGCCGCGCGATCCGCCCGTCCTCCCCGAACGCCACCGACCGGAAACACCGCCGCCAGTCTCCGCCCCGCGCGTACAGCGGCTCCGGCGACGGATCACCCACCACCGAGAAATACGGCACCAGCGCCTCGTACAGCAGCCCCAGCCGCCGCCCCGCGGCCGACTCCGCCGACCGCCGCCGCGCCTCCCGCTCCCCGCGCCGGCCCGTCCAGGCCGCCGACACCAGAATCACCCCGACGGCCAGCGCCGGACCGTGCGGCAGCAGCGCCACCAGCAGCCCGGCCCCCACCACGAGCAGCAGCACGGGCCCCCGCCGCTCCCGGGGCAGCCCCCGCCAGCGGCGGGCCGAGGCCGCCACCAGCAGCCTCAGCCCCCGCACCACGACCAGCAGCGGACGCACGGCGTCCGGACGCACCACGCCGACTCCTCCGGCCCGGCGGCGGGCTACAGGGTGATCCCGCCCAGCAGGTTCGCCAGGCTGGCCCCACCGGCCTCGATGCTCGGCGCGGCGGCCGTACCCGCCAGGTAGAACCCGAACAACGAGCACACCACCGCGTGCGACAGCTTCAGCCCGTCCTTCCGGAAGAACAGGAAAACGATGACTCCGAGCAGGACGACGCCCGAGATGGACAGGATCATGAGCACTCCCGAAACGGATGCGGATGCGAACGGGTCCGAACGGCATTCACCGTCAGCACTGTAATGCTCGCGCAGAGTGAGCGAGAGCCGGCGGGCGCATATGGGGGAAACCGCCACCCGACCCTCCCCAACTGCCGCGAAGCGCCCCGCACAAGACGCGATGCGGTTCGGGACCCGCTCCCGATCTCGATAGGCTGGCCTCCGGCCGAAGGCGAGGAGGAACAAGGACGATGGCAGAGAGCGCGCAGCCGTTGTCGGCACGGGCCAGGCTGGCCGTGACGGCGGGCAAGGCGGCCGCGGCCGTATCACGGGCCGCGGGCCGCGGCAGCGGATCGGTGATCGGGGGCCGCGTCGCCCTCAAGCTCGACCCCGATCTCCTCTCCCGCCTCGCCGGCCACCTGGACGTGGTGCTGGTCTCCGCCACCAACGGCAAGACCACCACCACCCGGCTGATCGCCGAGGCCCTGCGCGCCGGCGGCGAGGTCGTCTCCAACGCCCTCGGCGCCAACATGCCCGCCGGCATCACCTCGGCCCTCTCCGACGGCTCCCACGCCCGGTACGGCGTCATCGAGGTCGACGAGAAGTACCTGGCCGGCGTCGCCCGGGACGTCTCCCCGAAGGCCATCGCCCTGCTGAACCTCTCCCGCGACCAGCTTGACCGGGCCGCCGAGACCCGCATGCTCGCCGAGCACTGGCGCGAAGGACTCCAGGGCACCAAGGCGACCGTCATCGCCAACGCGGACGACCCCCTCGTCGTCTGGGCGGCCTCCTCCAGCCCCAACGTCGTCTGGGTCGCCGCCGGGCAGGAGTGGAAGGACGACGCCTGGTCCTGCCCCTCCTGCGGCGGCGTGCTGAACCGCCCCGACGACGTCTCCTGGCGCTGCGCCGAATGCGGCTTCGGCCGCCCCGCACCCACCTGGGTCCTCTCCGGCGAGACCGTCCTCGACCCGCACGGCTCCCCGTGGCAGATCCGCCTCCAGCTCCCCGGCCGGGCCAACCGCGCCAACGCCGCCACCGCCGCCGCCGTGGCCGCCACCTTCGGCATCCCCCCGCAGGTCGCCCTGGAGCGGATGCAGTCCGTCACCGCCGTCGCCGGCCGTTACGACGTCGTCAGCCACCAGGGCCGCGACATCCGCCTGCTGCTCGCCAAGAACCCCGCGGGCTGGCTGGAGACGTTCTCCCTCATCGACCCGCCGCCCACCCCCGTGATCCTCTCCGTCAACGCCCGCAGCGCCGACGGCACCGACACCTCCTGGCTGTGGGACGTCGACTACACGCGGCTCGCCGGACACCCGATCGCCGTCATCGGCGACCGGCGCCTCGACCTCGCCGTCCGCCTCGAAGTCGCCGGCGTCGGCTTCCGCGTCTGCGACACCCTCGACGAAGCCGTCCAGCAGTCGCCGCCCGGCCGCATCGAGGCCATCGCGAACTACACCGCCTTCCAGGACATGCGCCGCGTCGTCGGCAACTGAAGCCCAGCGCCCCCAACCCCAGCAAAGGACGGCACCCCACAATGAGCAGCTCCGGCCTGCGCGTGGTCTGGGTCTACCCGGACCTGCTGAGCACCTACGGCGACCAGGGCAACGTCCTGGTGGTCGAGCGCCGCGCCCGGCAGCGCGGCCTGACCGTCGAGCGCGTCGACGTCCGCTCCGACCAGCCCGTCCCCACCTCCGGCGACATCTACCTCATCGGCGGCGGCGAGGACCGCCCCCAGCGGCTGGCCGCCGAGCGGCTGCGCCGCGACAGCGGCCTCACCCGGGCGGCCGAGAACGGCGCGATCATCTTCTCCGTCTGCGCCGGCTACCAGATCCTCGGCCACGAGTTCATCAACGACCTCGGCCAGCGCGAGCCCGGCCTCGGCCTCCTCGACGTGATCAGCGTCCGCGGCGGGGGAGAGCGCTGCGTCGGCGACGTCCTCGCCGACATCGACGAGACCCTCGGCCTCCCGCAGCTCACCGGCTTCGAGAACCACCAGGGCGTCACCCAGCTCGGCCCCGGCGCCCGCCCCTTCGCCCGGGTGCGCCTCGGCAACGGCAACGGCACCGGCGACGGCACCGAGGGCGCCTGGTCCGGCACCGTCTTCGGCACCTACATGCACGGCCCCGTCCTGGCCCGCAACCCGCAGATCGCCGACCTCCTGCTGCGGCTCACCCTCGACGTCACCGCCCTGCCCGCGGTGGACGACCGCTGGTACGACGCCCTCCGCGCCGAGCGGATCGCCGCCGCGACCCAGCCCGCCTGACACACCCGCGCACCGCTTCCCTATCGTGGGGGGCGGCGGAACCGGCACGAAGCGGGAGCACACCGGATGGGTCACCACGATCACGGCGGCACGGACCTGCCGCCCTTCACCCTGGCGCGCGCCCTGGAGTACAGCCCGGACGCCGTCTTCCTGTCCGGCTCCCTCCTCGTCCTCGCGCTCTACGCCTGGGGCGTGGTCCGGCTCCGCCGCCGCGGCGACGCCTGGGGCGCCGGGCGCACCGTGTCGTTCACCCTCGGCGTCCTGTCCATCGCGGCCGTCACCTGCACCGGGCTGAACGACTACGGCATGGTCCTGTTCAGCGCCCACATGACGCAGCACATGGTCATCAGCATGGTCTCGCCGATCCTGATCCTGCTGGGCGCCCCCGCGACCCTGCTGCTGCGGGCCCTCCCCACGGCGGGCCGGGGCCGGCGCGGCCCGCGCGAGATCGTGGTCGCCGTGCTGCACAGCCGCTACACCCGCGTCATCACCAGCCCGCTGTTCACCATCACGCTGTTCGTCGCCAGCCTCTACGGGCTGTACTTCACACCGCTCTTCGACTTCCTCATGGGCTCCCGCGCCGGACACCTGGCGATGATGCTGCACTTCCTCGCCGTCGGCCTGGTGTTCTTCTGGCCCATCATGGGCGTCGACCCCGGCCCCCACCGCGCCGGATACCTCATGCGGATGCTGGAGCTGTTCGCGACGATGCCGTTCCACGCCTTCTTCGGCATCGCGCTGATGATGGGCTCCGAACCCCTGGTCGACACGTTCGCCGACCCGCCGGCCTCCCTGTCCGTGGACGCCCTCTCCGACCAGTCCGCCGCCGGCGGCATGGCCTGGGCGTTCAGCGAGATCCCGACCGTCGTCGTGCTGATCGCGCTGGTCATCCAGTGGTACGTGTCCGAGCAGCGCACCGCCCGTCGCCTGGACCGCGTCGCGGACCGCGACGGCGACCGCGACCTCGTCGCCTACAACGCCTACCTCGCGTCCCTCCAGTCCCGCCGCGGCTGACCCTTCCGCGACGGAGTGTGCACGCACCGACAACCACCGTGCGCTCAACGGCAACGACACACCCTCCCGCACACGCCACACTCGGAACGGTGCGGATGCGCGGGGAGGGGCGTCCGCCACGCGCCCGCCCGCGGTGGGACGGCGCCGGCTCCCAGGAGAGCCCGCGGCGCCGGGGGGTGGCCCGCCGCGGGCGGCGCGCCAGAGCCAGCCTCCGCCCGCACACCCGGGCGTGACCCCGCCCGCAGCCACGGATCTCGCGCCCGGCTCACGCGCAGCACGAGGCCACGTGACCGCCCCGGGCGGGCCCCGCGCCCGCGGGACACCGGCCGCTCTAGGCGATCAGCGCGATACCGAAGATCACCGCCACCACCACGACGACGACCCCGAGGATGACCAGCGGCACGACCGCCCAGCCTCTCCCCGTGGTCGGAGGAGGCACCTGGGGACCGGCCTCGGACATGCTCCCCTCGGCCGGCGGCGTCTCCCCCGGCGGCACACCCCCACCGGGCTCGAGACCGGCACTGCTCCGCGGATCCGGATCAGGACTCGGATGGTTCATCCGCCGCGAGTACCCCCCGGGCACCCGCCGACACCCACACACCCGCGTGTGCGGACACGACGCCGGCGGCGCACGACGGCCCGCACGAAGGACGTTGTGTTCCACCTGGCCGGTGTCGGCCGCCGGTACCGGGACCGCGAGGTACAGCGCGCGGTGACGTCGGCGAGGTCGTCGCCGTCCGGGGCGACAACGCATCGGGCAGGTCGACACTGCCGCGGATCGCCCGCGGAAGGGAGCGCCCGACCACCGGGACCGTGCTCTTCGCCGACGAACCGCTGGACGAGAACGGGCCAGCCACCGGGGCTCACCACCCGGACCTGACGGCACGGGAGCACCTCATGCTGGTCGCGTTGCCCCACGGCCTCGGCCCCGACGCCGCCCAGGTGGTGGCGGGCGTGCTGCAGGACCACCATCTGGCCGGGCACTCCGGGGTGCTGCCCTCCGCGCTGTCGTCCGGGCAGTTCCAGGCCCTGGCGTTGTCCGCGGCGTTCGTACGGCCCCATGACCTGCTCGTCCTCGACGAACCCGAGCAGCGGCTCGGTAGCCGCGCCCGGCGGCGACGGGCGGAACGGCTGCCTGCCGCGGCCGGGGCGCGGCCGTGCTGCTGGCCACGCACCTCGACGCGCTGACCGCGATCGCGGACCGCGTGTTCACGATCACCGGCGGAACGCTGCCCGCGCGCCCGCGGGGCACCCGGCGGCATGGGGTCGCCGAGCATGCTCCGCGCGCCACGTCGGGCCGCTGCCGCGGAGCACGAAGATCATCCGGACGGTGGCCGGCGCACTGCCGAAACCCTGACCTTCCTGCACGAGGCCCGCCGCGGCTTCCGCGCCCGCAGGCGCCGGAGCACGGCACTGGCGCTCTACGGCATGACCTGGTGGGCGGTGGCTCGGGCGTCCCGCTGCTGGTCATGGCCTCCGAATCCGGGCACGCCCCGGCGGCCCGGCACCTGGGCGGCTCGCGGGTCCTGGCGGGCCTGCCGCTCACCGTGCCGACCTTGTCGGTCGGTACTGGTGCTGCTGCTCATGGCGCGCCACGTGAGACATCTCTGGAGAAGGCTTCCGACGTGCTGCGGACGGGATGACATTGATGGTCTTCAGGAGAGTGTCAGTTAGGTGTCGTCATTTAAGTGTCAGTGGCGCAAGCCCAGTGACCTGCTGGTTGGTAGTGACGGGTGGTGCCAATCGCTACTGACATGACTGACGAAGGGCCATGTCGTTTTCGTGCAGACCGCTATGGCGGGTGCTGGGTTTGCGCTGGTCAGAGGCATCACGTCCCCGGAGTTTCGGAGTGCGGCCAGAGCGCTGCGGCGCGTTCCTCATGGAGGAGATGAGGATCCGCTGTAGTGGCCTGCGAAGAGGCAGAAGAGTGATTCCGGAACGTAGCCGGGGCGGCGGAACCAGTTGCGGACCTGTCCACCGGGTCCCTGATCATCTGCGATCTCACCGAGGGCTTGTTGGGTGTCCTGGTAGATGTGGGCACTGCGCAGCCGCCCGGCCGATCTGCTGATCACGAATTTTGCAGCAGGGCTGGCCTGCCGCGATGGTGGACATGAGGATGTCGTTGACGGTGTTGGTGGTCTGGGTGTCATGCCACACCTCCAGCCGTGTGGCATGACGTCCTTGGTTGATGAGATGGCCGGCGAGGTTGGTCAGCAGGCGGCCGGTCAGCATCCTGTTGCGGCGCACGTCCACTGGCACTTGGGTGCCGAATAAGGCCAGTGCGCTCTCGCGCAGCAGGAGATCGGTGATGGAGCAGGCGCTGGCCCCCCGGGGAGCGACTGACATGCGCTGAGCACGATGATGGGCTACCCCCCTCCAATGACCCTGTACGCCCCGGAGCCGCCTCCAAGATCCTCGACGGCTGGGAAGCCAACCAGGCAGTCCTCGCCCACCTGGCCAAGCACACCATCAGTTCCCGGGCACAGCCCGGCCGCCGACGTGGCTAAGCAACGGCGGCATACGCACGCACCGTCTCTGAGGTGGCTTCAGTCCTCGTCGTCGAGGGTGTCGTCTTCGTCTGCCGACATGCAGTGGACGTTGACGCCAGCTCGGCAGCGGGCGGCGCCGATCGTGTCGTGCAGCCGGGTGAACAGGTCGGGGCGGATGAGCAGATCTGCTCCCGCGACTGCGGGCAGGAGGGGTTCGTAGTTTCCGTCGTGGACGAGGTGACCGTGCCACTGGCGGCAGATCAGTGCCTCACCGGTGGCGTCGCTGAGGCTGAACCCGCAGATGCCATTCGTGGGTTCAAGTCTGAGTGCGGCCACGACGCTGGCGGCGGGCGCAAGTACGTAGAGGGGCAGGCCGAGGCCGCTAAGGGTGCGCGGACGAGGCACATTGATCAGGCCTGTGGCTCCAGCGTCAGTGAGGGCCGTCAGGGCGCCGCCTGTGCTGCTGATGTGCTTGGCCGCTGACTCGGTCGTGAGGCCGAGTCCCAGGCGCCGCCACGGGCTGGTCCACAGTTGCCAGGGAGCCTGGGAGGCCGGCAGCGTGCCCGGCGGCGGGTCGTCGTCGAGGGCCTCCAGACCGACGGCGATCTGCAGTTGGCGTGCAGGCTGATCGGGGTATCGGCGTGCAGGAGTGCGCTGCCGCTCGAACAAGCCGATCTGCACCCAGCCCTCGTGTGGGCCTTCGCTCACGCGAGCAAAGACCATGGCGTTTCCCGGCAGCGACCGCAGGCCCGCGACCGAAGCGAAGCCGGAAGGCGGCCATGGCTTGTCCGTTTGATGGCTGTCGCTGAACCACGGTGCTGGATCGAGCGACCACACCAGCGCCTCGGGACGAGTCAGAGGGCGGGGAATGCGGGCGAGTTCGGCGCGCAGGGCCGCGCGGGGGTCGTCGCGCAGTCGCGCGGCCGCGCCGCGTTCGAAGTTTTCGGCGTTGCCGAGATGTCCCGCTTGGGCAAGCGCGGCACGCAGGCCAGCGGCAGCCAGCTGCAGAGAGTCTTCCGCGGCAGCCTGGTCGGCGAGGTAGGCGTCGGGAAACTGGCTGCGGCGTCCATTGGTCAGAAGCTCCAGCTGTGTACCCATGAGTGCCTCGACGTCGGGGAGGGCAGCGATCATGAGGTCGATGACGGTCTCGCGAAGCCCGGCCGGACTACCGGCAGCGTCGAGGCGGTCGCCCAGGTAGTGGTCGACGAGGTGGGTCGCGAACTCCCGAGGGTTGTTCATGCCCTGTCCTCGTTGGGGGAGAGGGCGGCGGCGATGGCGCGTGCGAGTGTCGGATGGGCTGCCGTTGCCGCGGGGGCGGGCGCCTGGTGGCCGGCGCGGGCCAAAATGGCGGAGGCGTCCGCACGGACGGACAGCACGTCACTGCCGCACAGCGTGCCGAGCTGTTCGCGGAGGGCGGCATCGAGAGGCCCGTCGGGCAGGCGGCCTTGTAGGACGGTCAGGAGCCAGGTCAGAGGGCCCGCGCCGAGGTCGAAGGAGAGGACGTGCGCCAGGGCTGCCTGTGCCTGGCTGGAACGGCTGGCCAGCAGAACTGTCGCTGCGGTCAGTGCTCGGCGCTTGTCACCGCGTTCGGGCAGGGCAATCGTGGCCAACGCAAGTGCGCACAGCGCGGTGTCGATGTCGTGCTGGGTCGCCTGCTCCGGCACCGGGTGGTAGGCACCCTGACCGAGACGGGCACGGCCCGGTAGACGGTGGGCGATGACTTCGTACGCCGCATCCCAGCAGGCGAAAGCGCTGACAGCCGGGGGTGAAGCGAGCGGGGGCTGAACAGCGAACGCCGAGACCAGGGCCAGGCTGACACCGATAGTGCGGCTGTAGGACGCCTCGGCGACGGCGTGGGCCACCTGGTCTGCGAGGTTGCGGGCTGCGGTGGCCGGGTCTGCGGAGTGCGCCTGCTGCCACAGATCCAGCCGGTCATTACCGCCGAATGATCGCCATCCGCCGCCGCCTCGCATCTTGGTGTAGGCGAGCATGCCCGCCGTTGCGGCGAGTGGGCCGTAGACACCAGGGTCGCTGTCCTGGCGCAAGCGGAGCCCCACGGCGAGGTCGGCCAGTAGCTCAAGAGGGTCGGAGGCGTTCATCTCGTCGGCGATCCGGTGCAGGAACTGGGCGGCTGCGTCTGCTCCCTGACCGTCGATGATCTCCAAGAGTCGCCACCCGACCGCATTGGCCAGGGCATCCCTCGACCACCGTGGGCCCGAGGGGGCGTCGTAGGCCTTGCTGCTGCGGTCACGGACCGCGGCAAGCGCGCCGGCAGCACCTTCTGGCAGCGTCGGGCGCTGCTGGGCGTGCAGATAGGCGTCTGTGGTGGGGCGCTTCTCGGGGCCGGACCAGTCACGTGAGGTGTTGTTGGGCACGGGGCGGGGCGCCCAGGGCGAGCCGCCCTCGCCGCCACAGCGCTGTGCTGCTGTGCGCAGCGCAGAAGTGGGCTCGTCCCCGGCAGCCTGCGATGCGGCGATCAGTGTCTGGTCGTCGTAGGTGGAGGTGATCGCATTGGCCAGCACCGGCAGGAGACGCGATGCGCGGGCCGCGTCGTCGCCGGGCAGGTCAGCGAGCCTTGTGAGCAGAGCAATGTCCTGCTGGATGCTGCGACCGTCGGGTCCAGCGGCGATGCGGAGCGCGGCCAGGACGACGGGGTCGGCCGTCTCAGCCTGCATGGCCAGCAGCTGCCGGTGCGCCGCGCCCACTCGGCCATCGGGCAGCCCGGGCTCGGCCAGCAGCACCTGGGCGCCCAATTGCGCGGCACCCCGCGGATCCAGGCGCGCAAGGAAACGCCACCATTCCTGCGGCGTTCCCGCCGTGCCCCGCCCGTCGGTGCAGTCCGCGACGAGATAGACAAGAGGCTGCGTATGCGCCAGACGCACCTGCGCCTTGACGGGATCGGCCTGCAGGAGCTGAGGCAGCGGATCCAGCAGTTCCTCGATGGTGATGTCCTTGTGGCCGCCGTAGGCCCCCATGTAGCGGGCGGCACGCTCCCAGCACCGCTGCGCCTCGTGCGGGTCGTCGCAGGCGAGACTCACGCGGGCCATCTCAAGCTCGAAGTCGGCGTCCTCCGCATACAGCGCACGGCGCTCGGCTTGCGCTCCGCGCAGCGTGCGCATGAGCTCGTGCACGACGTCGGCCCCTGCCTGGCCGACGCTCCCGGCGAGCAGGGACACCAGCTCCGTGGTGATCAGCGGGCCGGTTCCGGCCATGCCCATGAGAGAGGTGGTGGTGCCCTCGCTGACAGCTTGCAGGGAGGCGATGCCCACAGCGACATCATCGCCGCGCAGCAGGGCGACGGCGTCGTGCAGCACCTGCCGCACCTGCCGGTGGATGTCCGCAAGATCGCAGGCCCGGGGGCTGCCCGTGAACGCGTGTGCATGTTGGGCCAGTTGTTCGAGCTCCACACGCACGGTGGCGGACGCGGTTTCGGCTGTGAGGATGCCCGCCTCGACGTCGCGGTGCAGGCCGACGGTGGCAAGGGTGAAGCGCAGCCAGACACGGTAGAAGCCATCGCCGTCCAGGAGGGGGAGCAGTCGGGCGGGCGCCTGCGGATCGGCGGCATGGGCCACGGCCAGCAGTGCCAGCCACCTGTTCACCGGGCCGGACAGGCCGCTGGCACGGTCGGTCAGTACATCCTGTGTTGCTTCCGCGAGAACCGCGGCGATGTCCCCGGAAAAGATCTCCTCGGCAAGATCCGACACTGCCACGCCATGGCGGAGCAGGCGCCGGGGGTCGCACGGCCCGCTGGCCCAGGCCGCGGTGGCCAGCGCGCGGGCAGACGGCAGCGCGCCGCCCGCCGTGCCATGGGCGTCCGCAAGGTGCAGCAAAAGAGCCGCGCGCCGGTCGGGTTGCTCGATGAGCTCCGCGCTCTCGAGCAATGGGTCGGGACCCAGACAGTCCAACAGCACACCCAGCGCACGCTCAGGCGACGTCAGAGCCTCCTGGTCGAGGAACCGGGCCACCCGCTGCGCGAGCGTACGCGGGACCTGGCCGAGCTCGACATCGTCAGCAGCCCGGGCCGGCAACCGGATCCGTCCGCGCAACTCCGCCAGGAACACCGACTCATCGCTCTCGGAACCGTAGTGGACACGCTCATCCTTGCGTGCCTCGTCCCAGGCCGTCAGGTACGCCTCCCACGGGGCGGCACAGCCGCCCCGGTCGACCGCCGCACACAGTTCCAGGCCCCACCGAGCCGACATCGTCGGCACACCCTCATACATCAGGCTTGCCGCCACGCGGGCGCCTCCCACCAGCGCCACCAGCACATCCGCATACGGCACCAGGGAACCCGGCAGGCCTTCGTCCTCGTACGTCGCCCGCGCCCGGCTCAGTTCGACGCAGCGCACCAGTGTGGGCCAGTCGTTGCGGACCGCCGCACGCCGCGCGGCAACGGCCAGAGTGTGGACGATGGCCTGAGGAGGCTGCAGCCCGGCAATCGCGCGGGAGAGGAAATCGGGTCCGATCAGCAGAGCGAGTTCGTCATCGCGCCCCAGTGCGGCCAGCAGTTCGGGCAGGTGCCGGAAGGCGCGGGGATCGGTGAAGAAGCCCCGCTGGGACAACCAGTCGGCGGCCTGGGACTGGACCTGATCGACCCACCTGTCGTCGCCGTCGACCCGGCGGATGAAGCGGCTGAAGCTCTCATGATGGATCTTCAGTTCCGCCGATGCCCGGCTGCTGCGCGACGATTGGTGCCACGCTGTTCAGCGCGGCACCGAGTTGCATTCCGGGCAGCGGGAAAATTTCTTCGAGCTCCGATGCGGTCACAGCGAAGTCGCAGACCGCGAGCATGCTGACAGCAGAACGCTGCCCGGGGGCCAGACCGGCCAGCAGATAGGCGTAGTAGTCGTCGAGGTCGTGCGCCGACGACGGTACCGTCCGCAACCTCTCCAGAGGATCGTCGGCGCCATCCGGCGCCAGCGCCGCTCCCAGGCCCGGGGCGGGACCAACGGCCTGCCGACACAAATACGTGGCGTACAGGGCGTTGCCTCGAGAGCGCTCCTCGATCAGTGCGACCGCGGTCTCCGCCCGCTCAGCGGGATCGAGCCCCTCATCGGCAGGGGAGGACGCCAGGGCCGTCAGCACGCCCAGACGGTCCGCCAGAGCATGCAGTTCGGCGCGGTTGAGCGGGGCAACGGTGAGACGGGAGGCACCGGCGTCGACGGCCTCGAGGTGAGGGCCGGGTTGACTGGCCAGGACGAGCACGACACCGGGTGGCAGTTCCAGGGCGGAGAGGTCCGCGACCAGAGAGGCGGCCGGGTCCACCTGCGGACGAAAGGCGCTGCCGGTGGTGGATCCAAGAACCCGGCTGACATGGTCGATACCGTCCACGATCAGCGCGATCGGCCGGTCCGGTGCCAGGCCGCGCGCGGCAGTGACCGCGGCCGTGAGCGTCTCCGGCGTGGCCGCGTAGCGTGGCCTGACCTGCGCCAGCGCCTCCGGAACGGCCGTCCCCAGCTGCTTCAGCAGGCTGCCGATCACGACCTCGGTCAGCACACGCTGCTCACGGTCGATGTCCGCAGCGCCGAGCCAGCAGTGATGCCTCACCGCCAGCCATGTCTCCCGCAGCGCATCCCCGAGCTGCTCACACAACCACGACTTGCCGATGCCGGGAGCGCCGGTGACCACCACGACACCCCCCTGCTGAGCAGCGTCCTTCACGACCGCGACCACGCCCGTGAGCACCGTAGAACGTCTCACCTCGGTGGCACGGTCCACGGGGTGCCCCTCACGGACCGCTCCGAAGTCGACTTCCAGACTCAGACGAGGAAGCAGGTCCTCGACCATCACGGTCCCCGCCCGGCTGCGCGCCGCTTTGGCCGCCTCGATCAGGGCCAGCGCCACCTCCTCGGGCGTGCGGTGCCGGTTCGGCGGCCGTCCGGCACCGAGTTCTTCGGTGATGCGGTGCAGCAAGGCCGCCTCGGCCGGCCCGGGCTCGCGGATGTTGAGCGAACACGCCGGAAGATCCGTGTCGACGACCAGGGATGCGCAAGCGCGGTTGAGCAGGTCATCACTGACCTGGGCGAGCATCTCCTTCCACGGAGCGTGTGCACGCAGCGCAGCGGCGTCGAAACGGAACCGTTTGCTGCTCAAGCCGTGCAGTGCAGGTCCGGGATCGGTGCTTGCGTGGACCGGGCGCAGCACCCGGGTCAGCTCGGGATCCTCCGGCTCCGTGTCGCGCACCACGAGGCGGTGCGAGGCGCTCGGATCCAAGGTGAAGTCGTTGTCCATGGAGGAGAAGAGCAGATCCAGGCGTAGGCCTCGCTTGTCCTTCGTGAAACTCTCCAGCGACAACGCGTGGTCGTGATCCGTGTGCTTGATCTGCAGCCGCTCGCGGCTGCCAGTGCCCCACTCGCACGTGATGTCATCGAATCGGTCCCCGGTGAACATCTTCGTGTCGACGAGCAGGGAATTCGCACGTCCCACCGCCAGGTCCACCAGTCGCAGCGCGGTGAGCAGGTCCTGGTAGGCGTAGCCAAGGTGTGTCGGGCGCAGCCCCATGCTCATCTCCAACGTGCCTTGCTCACTTGGCACCCCCCCATGGTGCGCGTCGCGGTCACCCTAACCTCCCTGACGTACCGGGACGGAGCGGAAATTCAAGGGACCTGGAAGGCTGGCACCAGAAGCGGCTCTCGCATACGCGACCGACGGCGACGGCCGCACTACCTGGTCGCCGACGGCTTCGCGTACCACACAGGGGCGTCAGGCTTCGACGTTGATACCGTAGTCGGTGGCCAAGCCCGCGAGGCCGGTGTTGTAGCCCTGTCCGACGCCACGGACCTTCCAGCTGTTCGTACGGCGGTAGAGCTCCACTGCGATGGTGACAGTCTCGCCTGAGGAGAACGGCCCTGGAACGAAGGCCAGTTGGGTGCCGGAAGACTGGGTGATGTCTGCATGCCACTGGGTGTGCTGGTCGAAGACGGTGGTGGGCTGGGCCTCGAGGTCGATGCTGACGATGACGGCGATGGAGGTGATGTCGTCAGGGATGAGGTTCAGATCGGCGGTTACGGTGTCTCCTCCGACGCGGACTCCGTCGTGGTGGGGGTGGTTGTAGAAGACGAGGTCGTGGTCGTTGCGTACCTTGCCGTTGCGGCCGAGGAGTACAGCGGAGACATCGACGGGTGCACCAGTGCAGATGATGCGGACCGTCCCCGTCCAGTGGTTGGCTGCCGTGGTGGCGAACCGGGCGAACTGCGGCAGCGTGGGCGGCCGCCCCTTGGCGGCGACAACGCGGTGGTACTGGTGGGCGACCTCCTCCAGCTCGGAACGCCAGCGATGCTCCACGAAGGCACCGAAATGCTGCTCGGCCCAGGCACGCCGGTATCGTGTGATGAGGTCCCGCACCCGCTCGAAGCCCTCCCGGCGGCTGCTGCGGCTCACGCTGGAAGTGATCGTCACCTGCCCGTGTGAGGTCTCGACCGTACTGTCCTGACTCTCGGTGATTTCCTTCTCCGGTCCCAGGGACTGTTCAGCGGCTCGCAGCTCGCGGAAGAAGGCGGCGTCGACCGGGCATCCGGCCGCACGTAGGGCAGCCAGCGGTCTGCTGTAGTAGCGATCGACCTGGTCCAAGGTGGTGCGGGAGTAGGGACCTTCGCACACGAACCAGGCGGTCAGGCCCACGCCGTGCCAGAACTCCACCGCAGGACCGAGAGCTTCTGCCATGGTCTGGTGCGGGCGCGGGTTGCTGACGATGCTGCCGGGGTGCCGCTGGAGCGTCACCGTCTCCCACAGCCGCCCCACCAGTTCGAGAACCTCGGAGGGCAGACGCTGCCGGTACAACCGGGGGGTGAACCCCCGCTCGGTCCGGGACAGAACCATCAGATCTTGATCGACCAGGCCCCACAAGGACGGCATTCCGCGTGACTGGACGGCATGCGCGTGGTCGAACCCCGCCCACCAGTCGTGCAGGGCCGCAGCCCGCTCCTGCACAGGGGACACGGAACTGCCGCCGCCGAGGAAGGCCGCGAGCATCGCCTGGACCTCGCCTTCTGCGATGCCGACCTCGGCCGCCATGTCGGCCGTCTGGGCAGCGGTGCCGACGTACAGACGCGGCTCGGGCAGAGCGGTGAGGATTTCCTCATCCGGATGAGGGGAGGCCTGAAGGTAGTCCAGCACGGCCAGCCAGTCGCCCCCGAAGTACGCGGAGACGACGGACTGGAGTTCTTTCTTGAGTACCCGGCGGGCCAGGGCCGTACCGGCTTCGGCCTTCATAGTGAAACCAGCCATCAGCCCCTGCAGGCGCTGAATGCGGTGACGCGCGACAAGCTGCACGAGATCAGCAGCGGCAAGAGTGTCCAGCAAATCCAGGCGGGCCTGCTTGCTGTCCCGCACGGTCCAGCTCGTGCCAGCCGCCGCCGAAGCGGAAGGCTTCCAGTGCCCCCTCGTCGATGCCCAGTAGCCGGTAACGCTCCTGGATGGCTGTCCAAAACCGCTGCTGCTCCGTGCGCGGGAAGATCTCTCCTGCTGCCCGCAGCCGGACCGGCTGAAGCAGTGTCTCGAACAACGGCACTAGCAACGCCCACAGCAGCACCGTGTCCCAGCCCTCCACTGCGGTGAGACGGGAGGTGCCATCGGCGGCCAGCGTCAGGGCGTGGCCGGGGCGTTCACGCAGCAGATACGGCAGGTTGACTGCCCCCGCCTTCACCGAGAGTTTCTCCGGCAGGTACCACGCGCCGCGTCGCTGCTGCTCCTGGACCCGAAGATGCCGGCGCAGAAGACTTCCTCATCCCGGGAGAGGGCCGTCACCTTGCCGGTGTCCGGCGTGTGACGTCCCCGGCCGGGGACGATGGTGGCAATCGGCCGTCCGGCGAGCCCTGTGGCGAGCAGCCGGGCCGACAGCGCGTCGATGTCGGCAAACCGCTGCTGCTGCCCGGCCGCCTGCTCCAGGGCAAGCGCTGTCTCGGGGCCGCTTTCCAGAGCAGGCTGCCACCAACGTGACGGGTTACTGGCCACCGGTCAGCCTCCGCATGTACTCGACGAACTGCTCAAACGCCACCGGGGTCACAGTGCCCTGCGCATAGACGGCATAGCGCTGGGCCATCAACTGCATCTCCCGCTCGTCCCTCCGGGCCTCCACACGATCCAGTTCATGGACCACACGCTGCTCGACGTGTCCCCGCTCGTACAGCACGAACGCGTCCACCCCAACCGGACCTCCACCGCCCCCCTCCGTGACGCTGTCTGCGCCCGCCAGAACCCCTTCCAGGGACGCGGGATCGATCAGCGGAGCGTCCAGGAGCACAGCGGGATCCATGTCGTTGTCCGAGCACATGGCCTCCAGATGCTCCTCCAGGCCGAGTTCGGCATGACAGACCACATCCAGGTACTGCTGGGCGGCGGCCACAGGGGTGTGGCGCAGGACCCGGACACCGCGGCCAACGAACGGGTAGAACTCGCCGAAGCTGCCATAAGGGCGGATGGGGACGACGACAGTGATCGGCGGAAAGTCGTAGCCCTGACCGAGCATCCGCAGCTGCACGATGCCCTGCAGGTCCCCGGCATCGGACTCAAACCGCTCCACCGGGTCGCCGTCCTCGTCCTCGTCCTCGCCCCGTTGGCCTGGGCGTTGACCGCAGGCTTCGGGGACCGGCCTGAGAGCGGCGCGGGGGAGGTGCTGGTCGCCGCGGCGGGCTTCGCCGGGGCGGCGATGGCGGCACTGTTCGTCCAGGGCCGACTGCTGGTGTGGCTGCGCCCGGGGCCCCGGCCGGAGGTGCTGCGCTGGGCGGCCGAGGAGACCAGGAACGAGGCCGGGGCTTACCGGGCCGAGATGGATTCCCGTCCCTGGGCGTCCTCCCGCGACCGCTGGGCCGCAGAGGACAGGCACGCGGCGTGGCGCGCCTCGCGCCGGTACCGCACCGAGGAACGCTTCCTGCTCAGGCCGCTCGCCCCGCCCGCCGCCGTGGCGGCCGGGGTCCGCATCGCGGAGACCACCGGGCTGGTCGTGGACCAGGTGTGGCCGCGCATCTCGATGGTCGCGCCGGCCGCCGTCACGCGTGCCGAGCAGCGCCGGAGCGGCCTGATCGCCCTGCTGCGCGTCACCGTCGCCGCCGCCCTCTGCGCCGCGCTCGCTCTCCCGGCCGCTGCGGAGCTGCGGTGGGCGGCCTCGTCGCCCGCGGCCGCTGACTTGGCGCTGTTGGCAGCCGGGCCGCTGCTGGCTGGGCTGGCCGCGCTGTCACTGGCCCGCCGGGCGGTGGGGCTCGCCTGCACCCGGCGGGCGCACGCCGTCGAGCTATACCGCTACGACTTGGCCGAGCGCTTGCGGCTGCCTCGGCCGCGGAACAACTACACCTTCGCTGGCCTAGCCGGAGTGCTCAGCGGCGACGAGTACCTCTGGGACCTGCCGTTGGCCTGGTCAGGCGGGGAGCAGTCCGAGGAGCTGGCCGAGGAGGTGACGCGGCGGGTGGTCCGGGAGGTGCGTCGGCTACTCGGCGAAGAGCGGGCGGCGGCTGCCCACACCGCCCCGGCGGCCACGCCCGGCCCGCTCGGGGCCGGGGAGCTGCCGCAGCTCGCGGCGGAGATCGCCAAACGCTCCACGGGCCCGCTCGGCGATCGCCTGGCCGAGCAGATGGCCAGCAGCCTCACCGAGCTGTATGAGCGAACGTTCAATGCCGAGCTGCGGGCGGCGGTCCTGGCGGCCGTCGAGGAGTCCGTGCTCGGCCCGCCGCTGGTGAACTTCACGGGCTATCTGCTGCTCCAACTCGCCGGGCAGGACGGCCAGGACGCCGGGCAGGACGATGCCGGACCGGCCCCCCGCGCAGTCGGCGGCGTGATCGTCGCGCCTCCCAGCAGGCAGGTCGCCTTCGATCTGACCGTGGTGCGTGACGAGCGGGCCCGCAACGCCCCGCCGGTCCTGACCTCTAGCCTCGACCAGGACTTCTACGTCTTCGAGCCGGTGAGCGTCGAAGGCGGTCAGGACCTGCCGACCGCCGACTTCGACGCCCTCGCGGACAGCGCCACGCTCACCCCGCTCCCGCCGGAGCGGCGGGCCCTGCGGACCGGGCGCCAGTCCCGGACCACCTTCCGCTTCCGGCTCCCGGCGGAGGAGGGCAGGCACGAGGTGTGGTTCCAGCTCTACCAGGGCGGTCGGCTGATCCAGGTCGTCGCCCTCACCGTCGTCGCCACCACCGGCGAGGTGACCGGGGCGGGCGGCGCGGCGGGGGCCGCCCCGTGACCGGGAGCCTCCCGGCCGACGTCACCGTGCGGGTGCAGCGCACGGCGGGCGGCATCCGGGTCGAGTTCCGCGCGAGGAACGGCACCCCGGCGTTCCGGACGACGCTGGCGAGCCCCGGCGCGCTGGAGCAGGCGCGCAGCGAGCTGGACGCCGGGCTGTTCCGGCTGAAAGACGCCGTCCCGCCGCTGGCGGCCGAAGCCCCGGAACTGCACGAGGTGTTCGACGTGCTGCACCGCCTCGGCCGGCGGCTCTTCTTCCTTACGTTCGGGCTGCGGCCGGACGTCATCCAGGGCCTGGTCGACTTCTGGAAGCGCGCACTGCCCTTCGGGCGCAACCCCGCGCTGCCGCCGCTGGTCGAATGCCTCGGCGACAAGGAGACCTTCCTGCCGTTGGAGTACCTGCCGCTGCACCGGCTCGACCCCGGTCCGCCCATCACCGGACCGGGCGACTTCCTGCGCGCCTGCCAGGCCTTGGTCGGCTTCTCCTGCCTGGTCCGCCGCACCATGCTGCCTGCCCCGCTCCCCAACGGCCTCGAACTGCACACCGGCCCGGACGGCCTGCTGCCCTTGCGCTATCTGCACCACGAGCAACTGGCGGGCGCGAAGGAGGAGCTGGCGTGGTTCGCCTCGGCCGCAGCGGACCGGGTGCGGGTTGAGGGCCCCTACCCGGACGGTGGGGACGGCCGCCCCGGCCTGCCGGAGCAGCTGTACGACCCGCGCCTGCAGTTGGACGGCGGGCGGCGGGAACTGCCTGACCAGATCCAGCACTTCGCCTGCCACTGCTACGCTGGCCTGAACGAGCCGCTGGACAACGAGATCGAGCTGCGCGGCAGCGGGCAGGACGTGCGGCTGTCCCTGGGCACCCTCGCGGAAGACCTGGTCGGTCTCGGCGCCAGCCTGGGGCGGCGGAGCTTCGCGCTGCCGCTGGTGGTGATGAACGCCTGCGGATCGGCGCGGATGCACGCGGCGAGCGTCCTGTCGTTCCCCTACGTCTTCCTCATGAACGGCAACCGAGGCTTCGTCGGGAGCGAGACCGAGGTGCCGGACGACGTAGCCGCCGCGTTCTCCAAGGCGCTGTACGAGCGGTTCCTGCTGCGCCAGCTGCCACTCGGCCGCTCGCTTCTCGAGGCCCGTCGGCACCTCCTCCAGACCTATAGCAACCCTCTGGGCATCGTGTATTCGTCGTACGCGGACCCGCAGCTGCGGGTCCCCCCGCTCACTGATCTCACCGAACTCACCGATAAGGACGCCCATGCCGCAGCAGTTCCCTGACCGATCCGATGCCGACCGTGACGCCATGGTGCGCGTGCTGGCGCTGGAGGACAGCGACGACCGGTCACTCTTCCGTCGGCCCCAGGACTGGCGGATCGGCAGGACGGACATCCCGGTCGAGGTCTTCCGGCAGCGGGTCACCGACTTCCTCACGTCGATGCGCTCAGTCATCGCCGGACTGCCCAGCGCCTGTGAGGGGTACGAGCTCGACCAGGTCACAGTCAGCGCAGAGGTCAGCGCGAAGGGGCATATCTCGTTGCTCGGGTCGGGTGGGGAGCTGGCTGGCACCTCCAGCCTGACCTTCACCTTCACCCGCCGCGTGCCGTCCGCCCCGCAGCCGGAGGCCGCCGGGGAGAATCCCGGCTAAGGGCTTTGCAGAGAATCAACGTGTTCCTCTCCGTGCGGGGGCTCGTTGATGTGGTACGTGCGTCTCTGAGCTTGTTCTTTAACCTTTCAACCGTGGTAGGGCGATAAGCGTCTTTTCGCGGCGGACGGTTTTACCCACGCCGTAGCGGGGTGCTCGGCGTCTGTTCCTCGTGCCGGGTGGCCGTCCGGGGCCGGGCCGGTGTGGTTTCGGCGCTCTGGTGGGGCAGGGCATGTGCTGGCGGAGGTTCCGAAACGTCCGGCGGACCCGGGCGGGTGTGAGCCGGCTCAGTGCGGCCGGTTTCTCCCACGGGTGCCGCAGGTCGCGGGTCAGTGGTCGGGCGAGCCGGAGTTGGGTGCAGGCGGCGACGATCAGCCAGGTCCACCGGTCGGCCGCTTCCGGCTCCCGCAGCCGGGGGCGGGTCCAGCCGAGGGTCTGCTTGAACAGCCTGAAGGTGTGCTCCAGGTCGAACCTTCGCAGGAATGCCTGCCAGGCCCGGTCGACGTCCGCGCCGCTGGCGTCGGTCTTCGAGGACCACAGCCACACCGCCGGCGCCTCACGGTCCTTCGACAGGTGCTCGACCTCCAGCCGGATCAACGTACCCTCGATCAGTGGGAGTTCGCCTTCGTGATCCAGGCAGGCGGCCCGGTGGGTCAGCCGTGGGTGGACCCGGTCCCATGCCTGGGTGACGGCCTTGCCGTAGTTCGCGGTGGCCGTGCGGGTGGTGACCACCGGTTCGGGCCAGGTCTCCGGCTTGGCGAAGCGGAACTCCGGGCCGTGCTTCGGTGGCCGGCCGCCCTTCGGGTCGTAGACGCGGGGCGGTTTCGGCAGGCGCATCACGCGGTCGCCACGGATGCGCCCGACGAGCTCGACGGGCAGGTCTTGCAGGACCCAGGCCAGGCGGGTGACGTCGTATCCGGCGCCCGTGACGATGACGATGTCCGGCTCGCCCGGCTGCCACTGGCCCGCCGCGATGAGCCGTTCGACGACATCGCGGAGCTGGGCGGCGGTGACCGCGGTGGCGTCGTCGGCCGGGCCAAGACGGACCGCGTCCAGGATCTGTGTCCACGAGGTGGCGCCCATCTCCAGCACCGCGACGAACGAGTACGGCCAGCCGGGGATGAACTGCGAGGCTGTCTTCGCCCGGCCGTAGACGTGGCAGAACAGTCGTTCCGGCGAGCAAGGCGCGTCCGACCGCAGCCATGGCGAGACGTCGACGGCCAGGACCAGGCGCCCGTCCGGGAACCGGGGCAGCGGCAGGCCGGCCAGCAGAGAGCGCAGCTGCTCGGTGTCGATCCGGCCCTGGTTGAGGCCGTCATACATCGCGCCGTGCCCGCGCCGGTGCTCGGGCAACAGCGTGAGCTCGACCGCCGAGTGCACCGCACCTGGAGCACACAGCACCGCGTCCACGAGCTCGAACAGCTCATCGCCCCGCACGGGCACACGCTCCCGCCGGTCATACCGGGATAGAAGCGACCTTAATCCCGGAAGGAGCGCCCGAGGCGGTGCGCGCCGTCCCCGACGACGTCGACTTCGATGCCCCCGCCGACGCGGTGCGCCCCCGGCCCGG
>NZ_JBPQTQ010000114.1:0-21233 GCF_051386415.1 Streptomyces sp. URMC 129 | reverse complement strand
CTCATGAGCAGCCCGGGGGAGCCGCCGGGAGCCGGTTCCTGGTCGCGGAAGAGGTGCGCGAACGCGTCGTCGATGTCGGGGCGCCGGTCCTCCCGAGGTCCGGGGTGGCTCTCCCCCGGGCTGCTCATGAGTCCGTCGGTGCCCGTGTACGGGGTCCTCGCCGGGTCGTCCCCGTGCGGCAGGCGGTGGGAGAGGCCGTCCGGCCCGGGCGCGGGCGGGGGCGCCCAGCCGCGCGGGTCCGGGGCGTAGGGGGCGGCCGGCTGCTGGTACAGCCCGGACTGGTCGTACGGTGCCTGCCCGGCCCCCTCCTGTGCCAGGGGGTCGTGGGGCGCGTAGGGGGCGTGCCGGTAGCCGTCCGCGAGGTACGGGTCGTAGGCGGACGACGGGGCGTGGCCCTGCCGCGGGTCCGGCTGCTGCTGGTAGCCGGGAGGCCCGTAGCCGTGCGCCTCCTCGGTGTACGCGGACTCGCCGTGCGCCGGGTCGCCGTACCCGGGGTCGGTGTGCGGGTCGTAGGCCCGGGGATCGTAGCCGTGCGGCTGCTCGGGGTGGTGGCCCTGCTGGTTCTCCGGCCAGCCGGACGGATCTCCGGCACCCGGCGCCTGGCCGCGTTCACGGTCATATGGCGCTTGCATCGCTACCCCACCTCGAATTCCCGGGCCGGCGGTGACCCTCCGGCCGGCGGCTCACTCGTTGGGGTCCAGCCTCTCACTCCGCGGCGGGGTGTCGCTGACGTCCGCACCGGTGTCGGGGGCGCTGTCGTCCCCGGAGGCGTCCGCCTCCGGGGACGGGTTGGTGTCCGTGCCGCCCGCCGCGGCGGCCTTGCGGGCCGCGCGCTTGCGCTGGCTGTACATCCGGATGCCCGCGAGGACCGTGAGGAGAATGCCGCCGGCGATGACCATCATCACCTCGGACGTGATCTCCGTGACGTCGGCCTCGAAGGTGATCTGCTCGCCGTACGGCTTGCCGTCGCTGGTGTAGAGGCGGGCGGAGAGCGGCATCAGGCCGTTGGCGCGGGCGGTGGCGGAGAACTTGACCGACTGGCTGTGGCCGCCGTTGATCCGCACGTCCTGCGGGGTGCTGACCTCCAGGCCGAGCTGCCGGTGGGAGGTCAGCCGCAGCTCCAGGTTGTGGACGTCCTGCACCAGGTTGTTCTGGACGGTGACCGGGATGGTGGCGCTGCGGCCGGACAGGGTGATGTCGGACTTCGGGATCAGGTGGACGCGCTCGGTGAGCGCGACCAGGCCCTCCTGTACGGCGTCGCCGTACTCGTCGGCCTCCTCGCCGTTCCCGCGCCAGGAGGTGGACATCTCCCGCCGGATGGCGTTGCCGAAGGGGACGTCGACCCGGTCCGGCTGGGTGAGGATCACCAGGAAGTCCTCCAGGGTGCGCTGGGTCTCGCGCATCGACTGGAAGGTGCTGGTGGACAGCTCGTGCTCCCGCAGCTCCTCCGGGTACTCCGCGGCGGTTGGCACCTCGCGGTTCGCGGTCGGGTCGGGCTCGGCCTCGGCGGCGTCGGACAGGTCGGCGAAGGCGACCCAGTGGCCGTTGTCCTGGAGGTCGCTGATGGCGGTGGCCATGGCCTGCGCCTGGGCGGCCGTGGGCATCCGCTGGGGGGCCAGCACGACGCTGCGCTCGTTGGCGGGCTCCTCCAGCGTGATCGCCAGCGTCTGGGCCAGGAGCTGCTGCCCGGCCAGCGCGGCGGACCCGGTGCGGGTCATGTCGCCCTCGAAGAGGGTGGAGAGCCGGGCGTCCGCGACGATCGCCGTGGTGCCGCCGCCGATCGGGCGGGCGGCGGTGGGGGTGTAGGACAGGCCGCCGGGGCGGAGGCTGTCGCTGCGGGCGATGACGTTGGTGGCGCCCGCCGAGGTCGCCACGGAGACGATGGACGGGTCGATGGCACCCTCCACCGGCCAGGCGAAGTCGGTGACGGGCTCGCTGTCCACGAGGACCGTCTCCACGGTCGAGGCGGACGTCTCGGAGGCGGTGGCGAACTGGGACAGGGCGCCTTGCACGTCCAGGCCCTGGTGGGCCAACGACGCGATGTCGGGGTCCCCGAAGGGCAGGGCGACGACCTCGTCGTCGGCCACCGCCTCCTTGAGCATCTGAAGCCACGCCAGGGCCTCGTCCTGGCCGTCGCCCGGTACCAGGCCGGCGTCCGTCTCCACCAGGTACTCCTCGCGCATGGCGTCCACGGAGGCGAGGAGGTCGGGGTCGATCACCCAGGTGACGGGGAGGTCGGCGCCGAGGGACACGAGCTGGTACAGCCGGCCGCCGGGGGAGATCTCGTGGAGCAGGTCGTCGTTCCGGAAGGCCGGGGTCTGCTCCTCGTCGGCATCCGTCTGGGACGTCAGGTGGGTGGTGGAGATCAGCGGCCACAGCACGGTCAGTTGGGTCTGCGGGGAGTCGGCGGCGGCTTCCGGCTGCCAGGGCAGCAGCGTGCGGCCCGCGCCCAGGATCCGGTCCCCCCAGCGCTCCGCCTCGGTCTGCCCGGTCAGGCCGACGGCGAGCTGGTAGACCCCGGCCTCGTCCAGCGCCAGCTCGGAGACCGGGACCTGGAGCGAGAACGTGGTGGACATGCCGGGCTGGATCGTGCCGATGTCCTGGCCGTGTCCCTCCACTATCTGGCCGTCGAGGGTGAAGTCGAACCCGGTGCGGGCGACGGCCTGGTCGATGGCGGAGCGGCTCGCCAGGGGCACTCCCTCGCGTGCGGCGACCGAGCTGTCGACGATCGGGGAGTCACCCTCGTTGGTGATGGTGCCGCGGATGGTGAGGGTGTCGCCCTCTCCGGGCACCGTGGGGCCGAGGTCGGTGATCGAGAGGGTCGCCGTCCGGTGGCCGGTGCCCGGCTCCTCGCCGGGGGCCGCGGCACTCGCTTCCGGGACGGAGGCCAGTCCGGTGAGCAGGGGAAGGGCCACCACCGCGGCCAGCAAGGAGGCCAGCCGCCGACCGCCGCGCCTCCGCATCCCCGACACCGTCACGCGCCAGCCCCGTTCCCTGGAGTCCTCAACCGACCTCATGGTAACGATGATCGGCCTGCCGGAGTGCCGCGGACGGGGGCACCGGGGGGCGCCCGGGGCCTACGCCGCCACGTACGCTGTGCTGTTGTGCCGAACGACAGGAAAGACCCTCAGCCCCGCCAGGCGACGGCCGGACTCGGCCAGGTGCAGCGGCGGGCCGTGAGCGAGCTGCTGCGCGTCTCCCCCATCGCCGATGATCTCGCCACCCGCTTCCAGCAGGCCGGGTTCTCCCTGGCCCTGGTGGGCGGATCGGTGCGCGACGCGCTGCTGGGGCGGCTCGGCAACGATCTGGACTTCACCACCGATGCCCGGCCCGAGGACGTCCTGCGCATCGTGCGGCCCTGGGCGGACGCCGTGTGGGAGGTCGGGATCGCGTTCGGCACGGTGGGCTGCCGCAAGACCGCGCCGGACGGCGCGGCGGACGGCGGGCACAAGGACTACCTGCTGGAGATCACCACCTACCGGTCCGAAGCCTACGACCGGACGTCCCGCAAGCCGGAGGTCGTCTACGGCGACTCCCTGGAGGAGGACCTCCTGCGCCGGGACTTCACGGTCAACGCCATGGCCGTCGCCCTGCCGCAGAAGGAGTTCGTCGACCCGTACCACGGGCTCACCGACCTCGCCGAGCGCGTCCTGCGCACCCCCGGCACCCCCGAGGAGTCGTTCTCCGACGACCCGCTGCGCATGCTCCGCGCGGCCCGGTTCGCCGCCCAGCTCGACTTCGCCGTGGCGGAGCCCGTGCGGGCCGCCATGGCGGACATGGCCGACCGGATCGACATCGTCTCCGCGGAGCGGGTCAGGGACGAGTTGAACAAGCTCTTCCTCAGTGACCACCCGCGCAAGGGCATCACGCTGCTCGTGGAATCCGGCCTCGCGGAGCGGGTGCTGCCCGAGGTACCCGCGCTGCGCCTGGAGCGCGACGAGCACCACCGGCACAAGGACGTCTACGAGCACAGCCTGACCGTGCTGGAGCAGGCGATCGCCCTGGAGAACGGGGAGCCGGACCTCGTGCTGCGGCTGGCGGCCCTGCTGCACGACATCGGCAAGCCGAGGACGCGGCGGTTCGAGAAGGACGGCCGGGTCTCCTTCCACCACCACGAGGTGGTGGGCGCCAAGATGGTCAAGCAGCGCATGACCAAGCTGAAATACCCCAACGAGATGATCAAGGACGTGGCGCGGCTGGTCGAGCTGCATCTGCGGTTCCACGGCTACGGCACCGGCGAGTGGACCGACTCCGCCGTGCGCCGCTACGTCCGCGACGCCGGTCCCCTGCTGGCCCGGCTGCACAAACTGACCCGCTCCGACTGCACCACGCGGAACAAGCGGAAGGCCCTGGCGCTCTCCCGTGCCTACGACGGCCTGGAGGAGCGGATCGAGCAGCTCAAGGAGCAGGAGGAGCTCGACGCGATCCGGCCGGACCTCAACGGCAACGAGATCATGGAGATCCTCGGGATCGGCCCGGGCCCGCAGATCGGCAAAGCCTACCGGTACCTGCTGGAGCTGCGGCTGGAGCGCGGCCCGCTGGGGCGCGAGGGCGCGATCGCCGCGCTCAAGGAGTGGTGGACGGCGCAGACCGCCGAGTGAGCCGCCGGGTCGTGTCGTGCTCTCTTCCTTCGCCGTTCCTCCTCCGCCGTTTCACGTGAAACGGCGGAGGACGCGGTAGGTCATGACGGCGGTCGTGGCGTAGAGCGCGGACACGGTCAGCAGCAGCACGGCCGAGCGGCCGTCCGACGGCAGTATCAGGGCGGCGAGACCGGCCGAGCCGACGAACGCCATGTTGAAGATCATGTCGTAGAGGGAGAACACCCGGCCCCGGAAGGCGTCGTCCACGGCCGACTGGACCACGGTGTCGGTCACGATCTTGGCGCCCTGCGTCACCAGCCCGAGGACGAACGCCGCGACGATCATCGGCACCGGCCGGAACGGCAGCCCCAGGCTCGGCACCAGCACCGCCGCCAGCGCGGCGCACGCCGTGAACCAGCCGAGGCGCCCCAGCCGTGCCACCGCCCAGGGGGTGACCACCGCGGCGGCGAAGAACCCGGCACCGGAGACGCCGAGGGCCGCCCCCAGCCAGGCCAGCCCGCCGCCCCCGCCGTCGCCGTCGTCCGACCAGGCGTAGCGGCAGAGCATGAGCAGGGTCACCAGCAGCGCCCCGTAGCAGAACCGCATCATGCCCAGTCCGCCCAGCGTCCAGGCCGCCATGGGCCGCTCGCGCAGATGTCTCAGCCCGGCGGCCAGTCCCCGCGCGGTGTCCAGCACCGCCGCGCCCAGCCTCCCCGGCATCGTGCCTTCGTCCGGGCCGAGCAGGCCGGGCGCCATGCGCAGTGCCGCGAGGCCGGCCAGGAGATAGAAGGCGACCGCGACCAGCAGGGCGAGCGCGTTCTCGACTCCCTGGCTGCGCGCCAGCATCTGCACCACGAAGCCCGCGCCGCCACCGGCGGTGGAGGCGAGGGTGCCGGCGGTGGGCGAGAGCGCGTTGGCCACGACCAACCGCTCGCCGTCCACGACATGGGGGAGTCCGGCGGAGAGTCCCGCCAGGATGAAGCGGTTGATGGCGGTGACCGACAGGGCGGAGAGGTAGAAGAGCCAGTCGGGCACGCCGGACAGCACCAGGGCGCAGGTCCCGGCCGCCAGCACGCTCCGCAGCAGATTGCCGTGGAACAGCACCTGGCGGCGACGCCATCGGTCGAGCAGGACTCCGGCGAAGGGCCCGAGCAGCGAGTAGGGGAGGAGCAGGATGGCCATGGCGGCGGCGATGTCCGCCGCGGTGGTCTGCTGCTCGGGGGAGAAGACCACATAGGTGGCGAGGCCGACCTGGAAGACCCCGTCGGCGAATTGGGAGAGCAGCCGGACGTTCAGCAGGCGCCGGAAGCCGGGGAAGCGGAGCAGGGCACGCAGGTCGGTCAGCACGGTGGCGCGTTGCCCCGTTCCCTCACGTTTCACGTGAAACGTCATGGGCCGGGCTCGGTGCCGGCCCCCGCCGGAGGCCGGGGAGAAGTGCCCCAGTCGACGAAGGCGGCTGGCGCGGGCGCGGCGGGGGGCTTCCGGCGCAGCGTGACGACGTCGGCGGCCCCGTCGAGCACGCCGCCGCCGGGGTCGTCGGACCCGTCGCGGCGGACGACGTCGTGCTCGGGCCGCAGCACGTCGCGGACGACCAGGGCGCACAGATACGCCGTCCCCAACAGGTGCACGGCGATGGCGAGTTGATAGCCGCCGGTGGGCAGCCCGTGCTGGTCCTCGGTGTGGAGGTACGCGAGGTACATCCAGATGCCCAGGTAGTACAGCACCTCGCAGCTCTGCCAGATGAGGAAGTCGCGCCAGCGGGGGCGGGCCAGGACGGCCAGCGGGATCAGCCACAGCACGTACTGCGGGGAGTAGACCTTGTTGGTGAGGACGAACAGGGCGACGACGAGGAAGGCGAGCTGGGCCAGCCGCGGCCGGCGGGGCGCGGCCAGGGCCAGGAGGGCGAGGGCGGCGCAGCCCAGGGCGACGAGCACGGTCGCGTAGGTGTTGACCGCGCCGAGGTCGGCGTCGGTGCGCTGGGAGATGATCAGCCACACGGAGCCGAAGTCGACGGGCCGCTCCTCGCTGAAGGTGTAGAACTCGGCCCAGCCCTCCCGGGCCGGGATCATCACCGGCACGTTGACCGCGAGCCAGGCGCCCGCCGCGCCCGCGGCGGCGGCGCGGAACTCCCGCCACCGCCCGGCGCGCCAGCACAGCACCAGCAGGGGGCCCAGCAGCAGCACCGGGTAGAGCTTCGCGGCGGTGGCCAGGCCCAGCAGGACCCCAGCGGCGAAGGAGCGGCTGCGGGACCACATCAGCAGGGAACAGCAGGTCAGGGCCCCGGCCAGCAGGTCCCAGTTGATCGTGGCGGTCAGCGCCAGCGCCGGGGAGAGGGCGACCAGCAGACCGTCCCAGGGGCGGTCGCGGTGGATGCGGGTCACGCAGACGGCGATGATGACGGCACAGATCAGCAGCATCCCGGCGTTGACCAGCCAGTAGATCTGCCCGGGGCTCGGGTCGGTGGACTCCGCCGGTGTCAGCCAGGCCGCGACCTCCATGAACAGGCCGGTGAGCACGGGGTATTCGAGGTACTCCATGCCGCCGGACAGCTCCGCCGGGATGGGGTCGAAGTACGGCACGAGCCCGTCGGCGAAGCCCCGCCCCTGGTAGAGGTGCGGGATGTCGGAGTAGCAGGCGTGGGTGTACTGGTCGGCCGGACCGCGGAACCAGCCGCTGTCGTAGCACGGGGCCTTCTGCGCCATGCCGAGGGCGAACATCCCGATCAGCACCAGCGCCACGACCCGCACCGGGCTCCACCAGCCGCCGGCGGACACGGCGCGCCGGCCGGCCGGTCCGCCGATCAGCTCACTGCCCGCGGCGGCCGTGTCGTCCTGGACGGTGGGCCGCGCCGCCGAGCGCGGAGGGGGATGCACCATGCCCACATCCTGCCGCACGGCCCACCGTCAGAGGGTCAGGGCACAGCTATCCCGTGCCGCCGAACAGTCCTCCGTCCGTCCCCTGGTTGCCGTTCCCGATGTCGGAGCCCTGGTCCGTGCCCGTGTCGGTGCCCGTGTCGGTGCCCTGGTCGGCGCCTTCGTCCGTGCCCTGGTCGGTGCCGGTGTCCGTGCCGCCGTCCGAGCACGACGGGTCGAACGGGACGCACGTGTCGGTGGGCTCCGGTGTGGTGGGCTCCGGGATAGTCGGTTCGTCGGAGGGCTGTCCCGAGTCGTCCGGCGTCTGGCTCTCCTCCGGCTCCTCGGTCTCGCCCGGCTCCTCGGTCTGCTGTGGCGGCGGGGCCGGGCTCTCGGCGCCGCCGCCCCAGTGGGTCTCGCCGATTTCGCCCGGCTCGGGGAACTCCTCCACCGGATCGTCGGCGGTGGCCTCCTGCATGAAGGCCAGCCAGATGTCGAGCGGCAGCGAGCCACCGTTGATGCGCTCCCGGTCGGCCGTGCCGTACATCGGCATGAAGCCCATCTGTTCGTCCCCGACCAGGTCCTCCTGGGACTCGGGGAGCCGCCACATGCCGATGGCGGTGGACAACTGGCGGGTGTAGCCGACGAACCAGGCGCTCTTGTTGTCGTCCGTGGTGCCGGTCTTGCCGGCCACCGGGCGGTCCAGGGCCTGGGCGGGCTGGGCGCTGCCGTCGTCGCCCTCCACCACCTCGGTCAGCACGTCGGTCACGTTGTCCGCCACGGCCGAGTCGAATGCCTGGGTCGTCTCCGAATCGTGTTCCCAGGTGAACGGCAGGCGGCTGTTCTCCACCCTGGTCACCGAGTACGGCTCGGCCTGCTCGCCGCTGGCGGCGAACGTCGCGTAGGCCGACGCCATCCGGATGGGGCCGGGGGTGGAGACGCCCAGCGCGAACGTGGGCACGCTGTCGTCCGCCCGGCCGAGGCTCTCCTCGCGCAGGCCCGCGTCCATCGCCGCTTCCGCGACCGTCGCCGGCCCGACGTCCATGCCGAGCTGCACGAACGGCGCGTTGGCCGAGACCTCCATGGCCTCGCGCAGCGTGATGTCGCCCTGCGAGTGGCCCTCGAAGTTGTTCTGCCGCCACTCGACCGGCTCGCCCGTCTCCTCGTCGTCGACCATGACGGGCTCACCGTTGTAGTTGTAGATGAGCATCTCGTCCTCGCTGCGGTACACGCTGTCGGGCGAGAGGGGGGTGCGCTGGTCCGCGTCCTGGACGGGTGGGCCCTCGGGATCCCTGATGCCGTCGCGCATGGCCGCGGCCAGCACGAACGGCTTGAAGGTGGAGCCGACCTGGGCGCCGGGGTTGTCCGCGTTGTTGACGTAGTGCTCGGTCCAGTCGACGCCGCCGTAGATCGCGCGGATCGCGCCGTCCCCCGGCACGACCGCCGCGCCGCCGAACTGGACGTGCCGGTCCTCGTCGCGCGCCTCGGGGTCGATGTTCTCCTCGCGTACCTGCTCGACCGCGGCCTCCATCTGGTCCACCATCTCCTCGTTGAAGGTGGTGTAGATCTGGTAGCCGCCGGCGTCCAACTGCTCCTGGGTGAGGATGTCGTGCGAGATCAGGTACTTGTCGACCAGGTCCGTCAGGTAGCCGATCTGCCCGGCCTTCTCCATGGCCTTGGTCGGCGGGTTCGGCTGCGGGAAGCCCGCTTCGGCGATCTCCTGGCGCTCCTGCGCGGACAGGCCGTCACCGACCTCGACCCGCCGGTCCAGCACCCAGGCCCACCGCTCCTCCGCGCGCTCCAGGTTGGCCTGGTTGACGCCCTCGGTCTCGCCGCCCGCGTACGGGTCGTACAGGTCGGGGCCCTTGAGCAGGGAGGTCAGGAACGCGCACTCGCTGGCGTCGAGGTCTTTCGCGTCCTTCCCGTAGTACGCCTGGGCGGCGGCCTGGATGCCGTAGGCGCCGCGGCCGAAGTACGAGGTGTTGAGGTACCCGGCGAGGATGTCCTCCTTGGTGAACTCCGCGCCCACCTTGACCGACAGCAGCAGCTCACGCGCCTTGCGCTCCAGCGTCTGGTCCTGCGTGAGGTACATGTTCTTCACGAACTGCTGGGTGATGGTCGAGCCCGACTGGGTCTCGCCGCCGCGCGCCATGTTCACCACGGCCCGGCCGATGCCCATCAGGTCGATGCCGGGGTCCTCCCAGAAGGTCGCGTTCTCGGCCGAGGTCACCGAGTCCTGCATGTCCTTCGGGATGTCCTGGAGATCCAGGTTCTGCCGGTTGACGTTGCTCTCGCCGGCGACGACCATCCGGGAGCCGTCTTCCCAGTAATAGACGTTGCTCTCCTGGACGGCCATGTCGTTGGCCGTGGGGATGTCCGTCATGGCGTACGCGATGCCGATCAGGCCGAGCAGCAGCGCGAAGAACGCGACGCAGGAGCCCAGCACCTGCTTCCACGACGGCACGAAGCGCCGCAGCCCGCTGTACCCGGACCGCGGGTAGTCGATGAACCGCGTGCGCCTCGCCGCCTCGGCCCGCCGGCGTCGGCCGCCCCCGGCCACGCCCTCGGCGCCGCTGGCCGCCCGCCGCCGCCCGCCGCCCCGCTGCGCGGCCCGCCTGGCCTCCGCCCGGCTGCCGTACGGCCGGTCCGGTGTCGCGCCCGGGGCCGCGCCCGGCGAACCGCCCGCGGGCGGCACGGGCGGGGGCGACGCCCGGCGGCCTGACGGGGCCGCTGCGCGACGACCGCGGCCCTGCGGCGGCTTGCGACGGTGCTCGCTCATGGGACAGCTACTCCTCGGACAGACACACGTGTCTGAAGACGGCAGGTACTTCTGGTGGCATCCAGTCCCCCGGAGTGCGGCCCGTGCCTGAGTCCGGGCGCACTGCACCTGGAACGAGGACGCCGGTCGGCGCCGCAAGGTTCCCGGCCGTGGTGATCTGCACGGGCCCAAGCCTACGCAGCCGCAAAGCGCCAACTTTCCCTGCGATCAGGGCAATACGGGCATTGCGCCCCCGCTGAAGTGAAGATGTGACCCCGCTCACCGGCGCCCCGCTTGCCCCATCCGCCCACGCGCTCTATCGTGGCGATGTATCGAGCTGATACATCGGCTCAATGCATCGCACCAACCATAAGGCTCGAAAGGCACGGCACGACCGATGAGAACGGAGGTGACCCCCCAGGTGGGCCGACGTTCCGGTGTCCTGGAGTTCGCCGTTCTCGGTCTCCTGCGCGAGTCCCCGATGCACGGCTACGAGCTGCGCAAACGGCTCAACACCTCGCTCGGCGTCTTCCGGGCGTTCAGCTACGGCTCCCTCTACCCGTGCCTGAAGACCCTGGTCCAGCAGGGCTGGCTCGCCGAGGAGTCCGGCGGCGCCGCCGACGACCCCCGCGCCACGCCCCTGTCCAACCGCCGGGCCAAGATCGTCTACCGGCTCACGGCCGACGGCAAGGAACGCTTCGAGGAGCTCCTCCGCCAGACGGGGCCCGACGCGTGGGAGGACGAGCACTTCGGCGTCCGCTTCGCCTTCTTCGGGCAGACCTCGCGCGACGTGCGCATGCGCGTCCTGGAGGGCCGGCGCAGCCGCCTGGAGGAGCGCCTCGCCAAGATGCGCGCCTCCATGGCCCGCACCCGCGAGAAGCTGGACGCCTACACCCTCGAACTGCAGCGCCACGGCATGGAGTCCGTCGAGCGCGAGGTCCGCTGGCTCAACGAGCTGATCGAGAGCGAGCGGGAAGGACGCGACCGCGGTGGGGCCCGCGAGCGCGACCCGTCGGACCCTTCCGACGACACCACCACCTAACCTCCCCGCGACGAAGCGGGGTCATGTCGAGAACACACACAGGGAGCAACCGGAATGGGTTCGGTTCGCGTAGCCATCGCCGGCGTGGGCAACTGCGCCGCATCGCTGGTACAGGGCGTCGAGTACTACAAGGACGCGGCCCCGGACAGCCGGGTCCCGGGTCTGATGCATGTCCGGTTCGGCGACTACCACGTCTCGGACATCGAGTTCGTCGCCGCCTTCGACGTCGACGCGAAGAAGGTCGGGATCGACCTCGCCGACGCCATCGGCGCCAGCGAGAACAACACCATCAAGATCTGCGACGTGCCCCCCACCGGCGTGACCGTGCAGCGTGGCAAAACCCTCGACGGTCTGGGCAAGTACTACCGCGAGACCATCGTCGAGTCCGACGCCGACCCCGTCGATGTCGTGCAGGTCCTCAGGGACACCCGCGCCGACGTGCTCATCTGCTACCTGCCCGTCGGGTCCGAGGACGCCGCGAAGTTCTACGCGCAGTGCGCCATCGACGCCAAGGTCGCCTTCGTCAACGCCCTGCCCGTCTTCATCGCCGGCACCCAGGAGTGGGCCGACAAGTTCACCGAGGCCGGTGTCCCCATCGTCGGTGACGACATCAAGTCCCAGGTCGGCGCCACCATCACCCACCGCGTGATGGCCAAGCTGTTCGAGGACCGGGGCGTCATCCTCGACCGCACGATGCAGCTCAACGTCGGCGGCAACATGGACTTCAAGAACATGCTGGAGCGCGACCGCCTGGAGTCCAAGAAGATCTCCAAGACCCAGGCCGTCACCTCGCAGATCCCGGACCGGGACCTCGGCGAGAAGAACGTCCACATCGGCCCGTCCGACTACGTGGCCTGGCTCGACGACCGCAAGTGGGCCTACGTCCGCCTCGAGGGCCGCGCCTTCGGCGACGTGCCGCTCAACCTGGAGTACAAGCTCGAGGTCTGGGACTCCCCCAACTCGGCCGGCGTCATCATCGACGCCCTGCGCGCCGCGAAGATCGCCAAGGACCGCGGCATCGGCGGCCCGATCCTCTCCGCGTCGTCGTACTTCATGAAGTCCCCGCCCGTGCAGTTCTTCGACGACATCGCCCGCGACAATGTCGAGAAGTTCATCCGCGGCGAGGTCGAGCGCTGACCCCGCACTGACCCGCGCCCGCAGGGCACCCACACGAGAAGGCGGCAGCCCCGGTCCGTTTCCGGGGCTGCCCCCTTCCCGCGCGCCACTGTGCCGGCGATTCCTCCGGCGCCTGCGCTCGGGCGATCCGCTCAGCGATCCACGATGCGATCCACGATGCGGTCCACGGTCGTGGTCGTGTGCCGCAGGATCACCCGGACCTCGTCGCCCACCTTCGGGGCCTTCGCGTCGTCCGGCACGAACAGGATCGACACCTGCATGTGCGGCGGCTCCGCGAACCACCGCTGCTTCCCGTCCCACACGAACGGCGACAGATTCCGGTTCACCGTCGCCAGACTCGCCCGCGCCATCCCCTTGGCCCGCGACGTCATCCCGTGCAGCGCCTTCGGCGCCTCCAGCCCCACGCCGTGCGACGTGCCCCCCGCCACCACCGCCAGCCACCCTGTGCCCGGCGCCTTCTGCTGCCGGTAACCGAACCGGTCCCCCTTGCCGATCGGCGTCACGTCCAGCACCGACGCCCGGTACTCCGTCGCCTGGTGGTCGCCGAGCCACAGCCGCGTCCCGATCCGCGCCCGGAAGCGCGTCTGCGGGAACTGCTGCCGCAGCCGCGCCAACTGCTCCGCCGTGAGGTGGCTGACGAACATCGTGTGCAGCGGCAACCGCGCGGCCCGCAGCCGGTCCATCCAGCCGATGACCTCCTCGACCGCGTCCGTCCCGTCCGTCCGGTCCAGCGGCAGATGGATCGCGAACCCCTCCAGCCGCACGTCCTCCAGCGCGGACTGGAGCTTTCCCAGGTCCGACGGGAGCACCCCGTGCCGCCGCATCGAGCTCATCACCTCGACGACCACCCGGGACCCCACCAGCCCGTACACCCCGTCCACGGACGACGCCGACCGGATCACCCGGTCCGGCAGCGGCACCGGCTCCTCCGTCCGCCGGTACGGCGTCAGCACCAGGATGTCCCCGCTGAACCGGTCCTTCATCGCCGCGGCCTCGTAAGTCGTGCCGACGGCCAGGGTGTCGATGTCCAGCGAGGAAATCTCCTCCGCCAGCCGGTCATGGCCGAAGCCGTAACCATTGCCCTTGCACACGGGGACCAGATCCGGGAAATCGGCGACCACCGACCGCTGGTGCGCCCGCCAGCGGTCGGTGTCGACATAAAGGGTGAGCGCCATGGCCGGAGAGACCCTTTCTTTTCGCTGCCTTGCGAGGGGAGGTTCAGCGCCGCGACATATAGATGTCGAGCGCCTTGTGGAGAATCTTATTGAGCGGGAAGTCCCACTCGCCCAGATACTCCGCCGCCTCACCGCCCGTCCCCACCTTGAACTGGATAAGACCGAAGAGGTGGTCGGTGTCCTCCAACGAGTCACCGATCCCCCGTAGGTCGTACACGTGGGCCCCGAGCGCGTACGCGTCCTGCAGCATCCGCCACTGCATCGCGTTGGACGGCCGCACCTCCCGTTTGTGGTTGGCGGAAGCCCCGTAGGAGTACCAGACGTGTCCGCCGACGATCAGCATCGTCGCCGCGGCCACCGGCTCACCCTCGTGCACCGCCAGGTACAGCCGCATGCGGTCCGGGTCCTCGGCGTTCAGCGCCCGCCACATCCGCTGGAAGTACGCCAGCGGACGCGGCCGGAACCGGTCCCGCTCCGCCGTCACCTCGTACAGCCGCTGCCACGTCTCCAGATCGTCGTAGCCGCCCCGCACGACCTCGACGCCCGCCTTCTCGGCCTTCTTGATATTCCGGCGCCACAACTGGTTGAAGCCCTTGTGGACATCCTCCAGCGCCCGGTCCCGCAGCGGAATCTGGAACACGTACCGGGGCTGCACGTCCCCGAAACCCGCGCCCTCGTCCTCCCCCTGCTGCCAGCCCATCCGCCGCAGCCGGTCCGCGACCTCGAAAGCCCGCGGCTCGATGAACGTCGCCTCCACGTCGCGCAGCCGCTTCGCGTCCGGATTCTGAATGCCCGCCTTGACCGCCGCCGCGTTCCACCGCCGGATCACCACCGGCGGGCCCATCTTCACCGAGAACGCGCCCTGCTGCTTCAGATGCGCCAGCATCGGCCGCAGCCACTCCTCAAGATTGGGCGCATACCAGTTGATCACCGGCCCCTCGGGCAAGTACGCCAAGTAGCGCTTCAGGCGCGGGATCTGCCGGTACAGCACCAGCCCCGCGCCCACGATCTCGCCACCGGGGGCGAACCAGCCCAGCGACTCCGAACGCCACTCCGCCTTCACATCCCCCCAGGCCGGCACCTGCATATGACTCGCCGAGGGCAGCGAGCGGATGTACGCCAGATGCTGCTCGCGGCTGATGGTCCTCAGGGTCAGGCTCATTCGGGGCGCTCCTCCGGCGTCAATCGCAGGGTCTGCCGGGAAGCCTAACGGCGTTGGAGCGGCCCCTGGACAGGTCCTAGCCCAACACACCCCCGAAGAGGCCGCCGTTGGCCGTGCCGAGATAGAAGCCCACGGCGGCGGCCCCGAGGCCGATCACCGCCACGAAACGCTGTGCCGTCGTCGCCGAGATCAACTGCGCCCAGCCGCCCGTCGCGATGCCCGCGAGTCCCGTCCAGGAACTGACCAGGTGCAGCCCGGGGAAGATCGCCGTGATCGCCGCCACCGCGCCCAGCAGCAGCGTCACCGTCGCGAAACGGTTCTCCACCGGGTGCGGCCTGCCGTCCGTGTTCAGCCACGCGCCCACCCGGGCCCTCGGGCCGTGGTGTGCCGTATGCGCCATGAGGCACCTCCTCGCCGCGTATCCCCGAGGTGTCCAGATTGCTACGTTTTTCCGCCGGATTTCAACCCGGGGGAGGCAAGCGGGTACGGTGTACTTTCCGCCCTCTTGGGGAACGCGCGCGTGCCCCCTGCGGAGCGGACGCATCACGACCCTCCTGCCACGGATCGTCCGTGGCCGCCCGAGTCCAGAGGAGGTGGGTTTTCGCATGCGTCACTACGAGGTGATGGTCATCCTCGACCCCGATCTCGAAGAGCGTTCGGTCTCCCCCCTGATCGAGAGCTTCCTTTCCGTCGTCCGCGAGGCCAACGGCAAGGTCGAGAAGGTCGACACCTGGGGCCGCCGCCGTCTCGCCTACGAGATCAACAAGAAGCCCGAGGGCATCTACTCCGTGATCGACCTCCAGGCCGAGCCCGCCGTGGTCAAGGAGCTCGACCGGCAGATGAACCTGAACGAGTCGGTCATGCGGACCAAGGTCCTGCGCCCCGAGACTCACTGAGCCCCGGGCCACCGGGCCTTACCGCGTGAGCAGAGCGTCCGGGTACGCCGAGTAGCACTGTCAGTGCCATACGCAATCATCGCAGCATCAGCAGTTAACCCGCGCCGAGAGGTACCCCCAATGGCAGGCGAGACCGTCATCACGGTCGTCGGCAACCTGGTCGACGACCCCGAGCTGCGCTTCACCCCATCCGGTGCGGCCGTCGCGAAGTTCCGCGTCGCGTCCACGCCCCGAGTCTTCGACCGGCAGACCAGCGAATGGCGGGACGGCGAAAGCCTCTTCCTCACCTGCTCGGTCTGGCGCCAGGCGGCGGAGAACGTCGCGGAGTCGCTCACCAAGGGCACCCGCGTCATCGTTCAGGGCCGTCTCAAGCAGCGGTCCTACGAGGACCGGGACGGAGTGAAGCGCACGGTCTTCGAGCTGGAGGTCGACGAGGTCGGCGCCAGCCTGCGCAGCGCCACCGCCAAGGTCACCCGCTCCGCCGCCCGCGGCGGCCAGGGCGGCCCCGGAGGCGGAGGCGGCGGCGGCTGGGGCGGCGGCCAGGGTGGCCAGGGTGGCCAGCAGGGAGCCCCCGCGGGCGACCCCTGGGCCACCGGAGCCCCGGCCGGCGGCCAGGGCGGCGGAGGCGGCTGGGGCGGCGGTGGTGGTGGCGGTGGCTACTCGGACGAGCCCCCCTTCTGACGGGCGCGCTCGGCCCCCGCACCCCCCTTCTGATTGATCCCACCGGAGAGACACCATGGCGAAGCCGCCCGCGCGCAAGCCGAAGAAGAAGGTTTGCGTGTTCTGCAAGGAGAAGATCTCCTACGTCGACTACAAGGACACGAACCTGCTGCGGAAGTTCATCTCCGACCGCGGCAAGATCCGTGCCCGCCGGGTCACCGGCAACTGCACCCAGCACCAGCGCGATGTCGCCACAGCTGTGAAGAACAGCCGTGAGATGGCGCTGCTGCCCTACACCTCGACCGCTCGCTAAAAGGAAAGGGGGACTGAAGCGTCATGAAGATCATCCTGACCAGTGAGGTCTCCGGCCTCGGCACCGCCGGCGACGTCGTCGAGGTGAAGGACGGATACGCCCGCAACTACCTGCTGCCCCGCGGTGTGGCCATCCGCTGGACCAAGGGCGGGCAGAAGGACGTCGAGCAGATCCGCCGCGGTCGCAAGATCCGCGAGATCGCCTCGATCGAGCAGGCCAACGACGTCAAGGCCCAGCTGGAGGGCGTCACGGTCCGCCTCAAGGTCCGCGCCGGCACCGGCGGGCGCCTCTTCGGCTCCGTCACCCCGGCCGACATCGTCACCGCGGTCAAGACCGCGGGCGGCCCCGAGGTCGACAAGCGCCGCATCGAGCTGAGCACGCCGATCAAGAGCCTCGGCACGCACCGGATCTCCGTCCGGCTGCACCCCGAGGTCGTCGCGAACGTCGGCCTCCAGGTCGACGCCGCGAAGTGACGCGGCACTGACACGGCACTGACGCGGCACTGAACAGTGTGACAGCGCCGGAAGGCCGCGCCCTCGTCGCGGGGGCGCGGCCTTCCGCTGTCCGGGGCCGCCCGCCTCAGGCCCGCACCGCGCCCGTCACCAGCCAGCGGCCGGTCCGTGCCCGGAGCGACAGCGTCACCAGCCGCACCGCCATCGACAGCCCGGCGATCGCCCACCACAGGGCGGTCACCCCGCCGCCGAGCACCGGGACGAGCAGCGCGGCCGGCGCGAACACCGCCAGCGTCAGCAGCATCGCCCCGGCCAGGTACTGCCCGTCGCCCGCGCCCATCAGCACGCCGTCCAGCACGAAGACGACGCCCGCGATCGGCTCCGTGACCGCGATGACCAGCAGCACCGGCAGCAGGTGGCTCCGCACCTCCGGGTCGCCTGTGAACAGCCGCAGGATCAGCGGGCTGGACGCCGCCACCAGCACCGCCAGCGCGGCGCCGGAGACCGTGCCCCACCACACCATCCGCCGGCACGCGGCCAGCGCGCCGGCCGCGTCGCCCGCGCCGAGGTGGCGGCCGATGATGGCCTGGCCCGCGATGGCGATGGCGTCGAGCGCGAAGGCCAGCAGGATCCACACGGTCAGCCCGATCTGGTGGGCCGCGATGTCGGTGTCGCCGAGCCGGGCGGCCACGGCGGTGGCGATGAGCAGCACCCCGCGCAGCGAGAGCGTCCGGATCAGCAGCGGCACCCCGGCCCTGGCGCCCGCGAGGATGCCGCCGGGGCTGGGCCGCAGGCCCGCGCCGTGCGCGCGGGCGCCGCGCACCACGACCCGGAGGTAGACGGCGGCCATGGCGACCTGCGCCAGCACGGTGCCCCAGGCAGAGCCGGCGATGCCCCAGCCGAGGCCGTAGAGGAACAGGGCGTTGAGGGCGATGTTCGCGGTGAAACCGCCGACGGCGACGTAGAGCGGGGTGCGGGTGTCCTGCAGGCCGCGCAGCACGCCGGTCGCGGCGAGGACGACGAGCATGGCGGGGATGCCGAGCGTGCTGATCCGCAGATAGGTGACGGCGTGCGGGGCGGCGGTGGCGGAGGCGCCGAAGGCGTCGACCAGGGCGGGGGCGGTCGGCAGCACGGCGGCGACGAGGGCGAGGCCGAGGATGACGGCGAGCCAGATGCCGTCGATTCCCTGCCGGATGGCGGCGGACAGGTCGCGGGCGCCGACGCTGCGGGCGACGGCGGCGGTGGTCGCGTAGGCGAGGAAGACGAAGACGTTGACGGTGGTGGTGAGCAGGGCGGCGGCGATGCCGAGACCGGCGAGCTGGGGGGTGCCGAGGTGGCCGACCATGGCGCTGTCGGCCATCAGGAAGAGCGGTTCGGCGACGAGCGCTCCGAAGGCGGGCAGGGCGAGCGCGAGTATCTCGCGGTCGTGGCGGCGCGTGTTCGGTGACGCTGGGGACATGGTCCGATCCAAACATCCACAGGTAATGGACGCAAGGGTCTGGTGCCCCTTACTTTTCGCGGTCTGCGGTGTGATGGTCAGCCCCGGCCGCCGCGATCTCGCCCCAAGCGGCGAAGTTTTTCCCGCACACAGGCGGTGGATGAAGAAACCGCAGGTCAGGGTGGGTGCGCGGGGACGGCGCCAAAGTTCTCCACAGGCTCGTCCCCCGGTTCGTCCACAGGAATCGCCGAGTCATCCACAGGGACCGATCTGAAATCCACATAGCCTGTGGATAACTTGGTTGGTGCTCCCCTCCGCTGGCCGTACCGTAGGTCCCCGCTCGACGCGGAATGTCAGAGCTGTGCCGTAGGAAAGAGCTGTGCCGTCGAGAGACATGACGCGGCGGCTGTTCGGCCGGGAGGAGGCGGGGTCGGTGACCGAGCTCGATGAGCATGCCGGACCCTCGTGGGACGGGGAGGCGGAGCAGCGCCTGTCCGTGTCCCGGCCGCGCCAGAGCTTCGACGAGCGGGTGGCGGCGGGGCCGGGCGACGGCGCGGACGAGGCGCGCGCGGCCTTCGAGCGGGTGCCGCCGCAGGACCTGGCGGCGGAGCAGTCGGTGCTGGGCGGCATGCTGCTGTCGAAGGACGCCATCGCGGACGTGGTGGAGGTGCTGCGCGGCCAGGACTTCTACAAGCCGGCGCACGAGACGATCTACAGCGCGATCCTCGACCTGTACGCGAAGGGCGAGCCGGCCGACCCGATCACCATCTCGGCGGAGCTGACCAAGCGCGGCGAGCTGGCGAAGGTGGGCGGCGCGGGCTATGTGCACTCGCTGGTCCACACGGTGCCGACGGCGGCGAACGCCGAGTACTACGCGGAGATCGTGCACGACCGGGCGGTGCTGCGCCGCCTGGTCCAGGCGGGCACCCGTATCACCCAGATGGGGTACGCGGCGGACGGCGACGTGGACGACATCGTCAACGCGGCCCAGGCCGAGGTGTACGCGGTCACCGAGCAGCGCACCGCCGAGGACTACCTGCCGCTGGGCGAGATCATGGAGGGCACGCTCGACGAGATCGAGGCGATCAGCAACCGCAGCGGCGAGATGACGGGCGTGCCGACGGGGTTCACGGATCTGGACTCGCTGACGAACGGGCTGCACCCGGGCCAGATGATCGTGATCGCGGCGCGTCCGGCGATGGGCAAGTCGACGCTGGCGCTGGACTTCGCGCGGGCCTGCTCGATCAGGCACAAGCTGCCGAGCGTCATCTTCTCGCTGGAGATGGGGCGGAACGAGATCGCGATGCGGCTGCTGTCGGCGGAGGCGCGGGTGGCGCTGCACCACATGCGCTCGGGCAGCATGACGGACGAGGACTGGAACCGGCTGGCGCGGCAGATGGCCGAGGTCAACGAGGCACCGCTGTACATCGACGACTCGCCGAACCTGTCGATGATGGAGATCCGGGCGAAGTGCCGCCGGCTGCGGCAGCGGAACGATCTGCGGCTGGTGATCATCGACTATCTCCAGCTCATGCAGACGGGCGGCAGCCGGCGCCCGGAGAGCCGGCAGCAGGAGGTCTCCGAGATGTCGCGGAACCTGAAGCTGCTGGCGAAGGAGCTGGAGGTGCCGGTGGTGGCGCTGTCGCAGCTCAACCGCGGTCCCGAGCAGCGGACGGACAAGCGGCCGATGGTGTCGGACCTGCGGGAGTCGGGGTCGATCGAGCAGGACGCGGACATGGTGATCCTGCTGCACCGGGAGGACGCGTACGAGAAGGAGTCGCCGCGGGCGGGCGAGGCGGACCTGATCGTGGCGAAGCACCGGAACGGTCCGACGGCGACCATCACGGTGGCGTTCCAGGGCCACTATTCGCGGTTCGTGAACATGGAGGGCGGTTTCTGACCGCTGCCGGACCGGCCGTGGGTGATGATGCGGTCCATGATCACGGTCGGCGTCGAGGAGGAGTACCTGCTGCTGGACCCGGTGCGCGGCGTTCCGGTGGCGCGGTCGGCGCGGGTGCGGGCGCTGGCGCCCGCCGGTGCGGTGGGGGCCGAGCTGCTCCAGTCGCAGGTGGAGGTGGCGACCCCGGTCTGCGCTGATCTGGCGTCGGTGGCGGCGCATCTGGCGCGGCTGCGGCGGGTGGTGGCCGCCGCCGCGGCGGCGGCCGGGTGCCGGGCGGCGGTGACGGGGTCGGTCCCGTTCGCGGGCGGTGCCGGGGACGCGGTGCCGGTGACGGACGAGCCGCGGTACCGGGCGCTGGCGCTGGACACGCCGCGGGTGATCCACGAGCACGCCATCAACGGGATGCATGTGCACGTGGCGGTGCCGGGGCGGGCGGCGGGGGTCGACGCGCTCAACCGGGTGCGGCCGTGGCTGCCGGTGCTGGTGGCGCTGGGGGCCAACTCGCCGTTCGCGCAGGGGCGGGACACGGAGTTCGCGAGCTGGCGGACGGTGGTGTTCGGGCGGTGGCCGGTGAGCGGGCCGCCGCCCGTGTTCGCGGGCGCGGAGGACTACGAGCGGCGGGTGGCGGCGCTGCTGGGTTCCGGGGTGGTGCGGGGGCGGAACCAGCTCTACTGGCAGGCGCGGCTGTCGGACCGGTATCCGACGGTCGAGGTGCGGGCGGTGGACGTGCAGCTGCGCCTGGCCGAGGCGGTGATGTTCGCCGGGCTGGCGCGGGCGCTGGTGGCGACGGCGCTGCGCGAGGGGGTGGCCGGGGCGCCCGTGCCGCGCGTGCCGCAGGAGCTGCTGGCCGCCGTGGGGTGGGGGGCGG
>NZ_JBPQTQ010000113.1:0-21543 GCF_051386415.1 Streptomyces sp. URMC 129 | reverse complement strand
GGCAGGCTCCTGACCGCCTTGGCCCCGTGCCCCCGCCGTGCCCCCTCCATCGGGGAACCACGGTCGCCGACGGGCAGCGGGAACGGCGACGGCCTCTGACCGTTCTTGGTGGTCAGAGGCCGTTTGCTGCGGAGGCGGTGGGATTTGAACCCACGGTGAGGGGTTACCTCACGACGGTTTTCAAGACCAGCACGCTTGGCAGCCTCGGAACCCGGTGACCTGGGCGGATGACGGTATCGGGGCCCGTCGCCATCGCCTTGGCCCACACATGGCCCACTCCGGCCACCGCGGCGTGCTCGACCAGGGGGCACCGACGCTGCGGTGATGACGACCCTACGTCCGTATGCTGAGTCCCATCTCGGTCCCCGCGTCGCGGGGTTGGCCCCCCTGTAAGGGGTGCCCCTACATGTTCCCCGCTGCAGCGGGGCTCAGTTGTCCAGGCACTAGAACATGGCCCATGGGCGGCAACCCTGTGAGGTGCGCTCCATGGGCCACTCTTGCAGAGCAACGACCACGTCACTATGCAACCCTGTTAGGGGATGCACCTACCGAAAAATGCACAGGGCAACGAGATTCGCTTCCGGAGACTGTCGCGGCTAGCGTAGCCCTCGACGCTCCGAACCACCCCTGATTCCAAGGGGGTTGGGGCAAACCGACGAAGGCTGGGTCAGCGGTTCCCTCGCCAAGGATCGCCGCCAACCCAGCCTTCAACTCCCCGCAGCGGAAGTCTTGATCGCCAACCACAAGGAGGGCACCTATGGTAAACGCCGCCGAATATGTCCGCGAGAGCCGTTCAAACGGGCCGGATCCATGGCAGGCACTGAGCACGCTGGGCGCCGCAGGGATCGGGGCCTCGCCGACCGTCGATGCCTGGATTCGTGTCACCATCCTGGTCACCGTCATCATCGTGGTGATCAGCCCGCTGCTTCGGCGGCTGCGGGTGGCGTAACGCCGTCGATGCCAGTGCGCGGGGGCCATCCCGCACACTCGTGACGCCCGGTGTGCGGTGCGGCTTGGGCCGCCCCGCGCATCGCGTGGTGCGTCTGTCTGATCGGAGAGATCACGATCCTCGCGTGATCCGTAGCGATCAAGATCGAAGTCATTCGAACATCACCACGTCCGCATGGAGTCGGCGATGTCCAATACCGTCATGCCCAGCGACCTCACTGGCCCGAGTGATCCCTTCTCGCGGCTCTCCGTGGCGGCTCGTGCCGTATGGGGCAAGTACGACCGCAAGACTGTCAGTTGGTTGTCGCTGCGGCAGCACATGGCGGACAGTGCCGCCGTCGCCGGGCGGCTGTGGGAAGCCTGGGTACCGGATCATGTGCGGCGGACCGTCGCCGAGGCGCTTCCCGAAGGTGAGGCGGACGCGCGCCGGCTTCTCGTGTGGCTGGCGGCTGCGCACGATATCGGCAAGTCGACACCGGCGTTCTGCTGCCAGGTCGATGAGCTGGCCGAGTCGATGCGCGACGCAGGACTGGACATGCCCTACCGGAAGGCCTTCGGGGACGACCGCCGGCTGGCGCCGCACGGGTTGGCCGGGCATCTGCTGGTGCAGGAATGGCTGGCGGAGCGGCATGGCTGGACCGGGCGGAGTTCCGGGCAGTTCGCCGCCGTGATCGGTGGGCATCACGGCGTGCCGCCCTCGCACGACCAGATCCATCAACTGCGGCTGCGTCCGGATCTCCTCCGCACTCCCGGTCCCAGCGAACAGACCTGGCGCAGCGTGCAGTTCGAGCTGCTCACGGCCTGCGCCCAGGCGGCCGGTGTCGAGGACCGGCTCGCGGAGTGGAGGTCGGTCCGGCTGCCCCAGCCGGTACAGGTGATGCTGAGTGCCCTGGTGATCCTCTCGGACTGGATAGCCAGCTCCGCCGAGTTGTTCCCGTACGGGGCTCCAGCGCCCGGCCGGCTTGAGGCGGCGTGGCGGGGCCTGGATCTGCCCGCGCCGTGGGCGCCCGAGGAACCGAACGGCACGGCTGCGGAGTTGCTTGCGGCGCGGTTCAGGCTGCCCGATGGCGCCGCTGTCCGGCCGGTGCAGGAGGAGGCGGTGCGGGCGGCCCGGTCGATGCCGGCCGATGGGCTGCTGATCGTTGAGGCGCCGATGGGCGAGGGCAAGACCGAGGCGGCTCTCATGGCCGCCGAGATCCTCGCCGCACGGACCGGAGCCGGTGGGCTCCTGCTGGCGTTGCCAACCCGGGCGACCGGAGACGCCATGTTCACCCGGCTCCTGAAGTGGCTGGATCATCTGCCAGCCGACGAGAGGCCCGATCGGCGGCGTTCGCTCTTCCTCGCCCATGCCAAGGCGGTTCTGAACGAGGACTGGGCGGGTCTGGTCCGTGCCTCCTACCGCACCATCGCGGCCGTCGAGTTGGACGGTTCGGGGGAGGTGAGCCGACCGGGGGCAGGTGAGCGTTCTCATCCCGCAGTGCTGGAGGCACACCAGTGGCTGCGCGGCCGGAAGAAGGGGCTGCTGGCGTCCTTCGCGGTCGGCACGATCGACCAGGTGCTATTCGCCGCCTTGAAGAGCAGGCACTTGGCACTTCGGCATCTCGCGCTCGCGGGCAAGGTCGTCGTCATCGACGAGGTGCACGCGTACGACGCCTACATGAACACCTACCTGGAGCGGGTGCTGCACTGGCTCGGGGCGTACCGGGTGCCGGTGGTACTGCTGTCCGCCACCCTTCCGGCCGCCCGGCGTCAGGCCCTCGCGACGGCGTACTCCGGCGCGGCCGTGGACATCGCGCAGCCGCCGGACGCCTATCCACTTCTGACGGCGGTGGCTCGGGACAGGCCGCCGCAGACCACCCGGCCGGAGGCGTCCGGGCGACGTGCCGCCATCCGTCTCGAACGGCTCGACGACGGCTTGGAGACTCTGGTCAACCGACTGGCGACAGAACTCGCGGACGGCGGGTGCGCGTTGGTGGTCCGCAACACGGTGGACCGAGTGCAGGAGGCGGCAGAGCGGCTGCGTGAGCGTTTCGGTGCGGAGAACGTCACCGTGGCGCACTCGCGTTTCCTGGCCGCCGACCGGGCCCGCAGGGACGCAGAGTTGCGCGAGCGTTTCGGCCCGGACCGTCAACGGCGTCCCGGGCGGCACATCGTGGTCGCGAGCCAGGTGATCGAGCAGTCCCTGGACGTGGACTTCGACCTACTGGTCACGGACTTGGCGCCGGTGGACCTGATGCTGCAACGCATGGGGCGGCTGCATCGCCACGAGCGCTCCCGGCCCGCCCGCCTGACCGAACCGCTGTGTCTGGTGACCGGCGTCGACTGGAGCGACGACCCGCCCGAACCCATCCGGGGGTCGATAGGCGTGTACGAGGGCACGTATACGCTGCTGCGCGCCCTGGCCGTGCTTCGGCCGCACCTCGACGGCCGCCCGGTGTGTTTGCCGGAGGACATCAGCCCGCTGGTGCAGGCGGCGTACGGCACAGACCTCGTGGGCCCGGAGGAATGGCAGCCCGCGCTGGAGGAGAGCCGACTCGCCCATTCGGAGCTGATCTCCCGGAAGCGGGAGCGGGCGGAGGTGTTCCGGCTAGGGCCGGTTCGCGGTACCGGGAGATCGGTGGTCGGCTGGCTCGACGCGGGCGTCGGAAATGCCGACGACGCCCGGGCGGGGAGGGCGCAGGTCCGGGACGCGGAGGAGAGCGTGGAGGTACTGGTGGTCCAGCGCCGCGCGGACGGCGTCCTGACCACCGTTCCCTGGCTGGACCGGGGCCGTGGCGGGCTGGAGTTGCCGGAGGACTTCCCGCCGCCCCGCCGCGCAGCCGAAGCCGTTGCCGCCAGCGCGCTGACGCTGCCGTGGCAGTTCAGCAAGCCGTGGGCGATCGACCGGACCATCGCGGAGCTGGAGCGGTTCTGCGTGCAGGGGTGGCAGTCCAAGGAGTGTCCGTGGCTGGCCGGGGAGTTGGTTCTCGTTCTGGACGAGGATTGTCAGACCCGGCTGTCAGGCTACGACCTCACCTACAGCGAAACCGATGGGCTGCTGGTCAGGCCCGCCGGTGCGCGAGACGCGAGAGTGGTGGATCTGGTGCCCGCCTTCGACCTAGTGTCGCAGCCGTGGATTCCCGTGCAGTTCCAGGACGGTACGACGGGGGAGCTGTCACTGCGGGATGTCTTCGTCCGGGCCGGTGACGTGCGCCGGCTGGTCGGGGATGTCCCGACGCAGGAGTTCGCCCTGCTCCGGCTGCTGCTGGCCGTGCTGCACGACGCACTCGGCGGCCCCGAGGACCTGGACGCGTGGGAAGAACTGTGGCAGTCGAAGGAGCCGTTCGCCGACGTACCCGCCTACCTCGACCGTCACCGGGACCGCTTCGACCTGCTGCACCCCGAGCGTCCCTTCTACCAGGTCGCCGGACTGCACACGGAGCGGAACGAGGTGGCCGGGCTCAACCGCATCGTGGCCGATGTGCCCAACGGGGAGGCGTTCTTCTCGATGCGACAACCGGGCGTGGAGCGGCTCGGCTTCGCCGAGGCGGCCCGCTGGCTGGTGCACACGCAGGCCTTCGACCCGTCGGGGATCAAGTCCGGCGCGGTCGGTGACCCGCGGGTCAAGGGCGGCAAGGGCTATCCGCTGGGGGTCGCCTGGGCGGGGAACCTCGGCGGTGTCTTCGCCGACGGTGACACTCTGCGGGACACACTGCTGCTCAACCTGATCACCCGGGACAGTGGCGTCCTGCGGGACCGGGAGCCCGGTGAGGGCGAGGATCTGCCGTCCTGGCGGCGGGAGCCGCCAGGACCCGGCCCGTCCGTGGAGCCGGGCGCACCGGAGGGTCCGCGGCCCTCGGGTATCTGCGACCTCTACACCTGGCAGTCACGGCGCCTGCTACTGCACCATGACGGGAGTGCGGTCACCGGCGTGGTGCTCGGCTACGGCGACCCCCTGCCCGCGCTGAACAAGCACACCATCGAGCCCATGACCGCCTGGCGGCGCAGCCCGGCCCAGGAGAAGAAGCTCCGCCAGTCCCCGGTCTACCTGCCTCGTCAGCATGATCCGAGCCGGGCGGCATGGCGCGGGCTGGAGAGCCTGCTTCCGAGCGCCGCGTTGGGCGGCGCGCAGGGCCCGGCCCGTAGCGGCGAGCCCGCCGCGGAGCTGCCGCCCGGGGTGCTGCGCTGGCTGGCGTTCCTCACCGGCGACGACGGCGTTCTCCCGCCGCGCGGCGTGCTGCGGACCCGAACTATCGGGGCCGTCTACGGCACACAGCAGTCCGTGATCGACGAGGTCGTGGACGATGCGATCGCGCTACCGGTGATCCTGCTGGATGCCGAGCACCCGGCGTACCGTGGCAGGGCCTTGGCCGCCGTCCGTGAAGCCGATGGCGCCGTCCGGGCGCTGGGCCATCTCGCCGGAAACCTCGCGCGTGCCGCCGGCTGTGATCCCGGCACCCCCACCGCCGCCGCTCGGGACCAGGGCTTCGGCGCCCTCGACGGCCCATTCCGTCAGTGGCTCGCCGGCCTCGGCGAGAGCCCGTCCCCCGAAGCGGCGCACGAAGAGTGGCGTGCCACCGCCCGACGGCTCGTCACCAGACTCGGCCGGAGGCTGCTGAACGGGGCTGGCCCCGCCACCTGGGAGGGCCGCTTCGTGGAGACCCGTGAAGGCGGCACGCAGTGGATCGACATCGGCCAAGCCGAACTCTGGTTCCACAACAGTCTCAACAAGATCCTGCCTGTGCCGGCCTCTGCTGGAGGCAGACAACAACCGCCCGGCCCCCTCGATGACGGCGAAGGCCAGAGCCCCGGCACCGACGACACTCCGGAGTCCCCCGCATGACGACCGTTCCGGCGCAGGCCGGCCCTGCCGAGCCGCGCTTCCCCTCTCCGTACTGGCGGTCCAGCCCCCTGCGCACCGCCGCATCCCGATACATCCATGGCCTCTGGGCCGGCTACCGGAAGGACCGGCCCTACGCCGTCGCCACCCTCGCCCGCCTGCGGCGCGGGATCGGACACCCCGTCGAGGCCGATCCGGACCTGTGGGGACTGATCGGCATGGAGGAGTTCCTGGACGACGCGCAACGCCTGCCCGACGCGCCCGAACCGAACCCCTGGCTCAGGCCCAGCACCCTGGAGCGCGCCGAGACCGCCCTGCATCTGGCCATCACGCTCTGGGCTCTGCACCAGCAGTCCCACCGGGACGCCCCCATGCACGTTCCCAGGTATGGCTTCGGGCGCTCGGTGCGCTTCCTCATGGACAAGAAGAAGGGCAGCGGTTCCGGGAATGCCTCGGGAGACGCCCGGCCCGGCGAGGGAACGCCCGCTCCGCGGAAGGCTGAGAAAGAACTGGACGAGCCGCTCAGGAAGCGCTTCGTCAGGACCGCGGCAGCGTCCTCGTTCGATGAACTGTCCCAACGACTACGGGAGATGGTGCTCCTGCTCCGCGCGGCCTCGGTGCCGCTGGACTACGGACTGCTGGCCGACCAGTTGCTGCGCTGGCAGGAGCCGGAAGGCCGGGCGCTCGTCCACCGCTTCTGGGGACGTGATTTCCACCTCGCGGCTTCCCGCCGCGTCTCCAGCGGCGGGGGCGAGGCGGACGGGGCCGGGGACGCCGGTCAGCTCCCGCCCGACGCCGATGGGTCCCCCGACCTTAACCCCACAGCCGACTGAGACGGCTTCCCAGCGCCCCCGCAGCCCGGCGGGGCCGCCTCAGCCGCCGCGCAGAAACGCCCCGACCGCACCCTCCGCACGCTCTCACCTGCTCAATCACCGACCCGTAGCCCACAGTGAAGGAACCGCGACCCGTGACGCGAACCATCCTCGACATCCACATCCTCCAAACCGTCCCCCCCAGCAACATCAACCGGGATGACACGGGATCTCCAAAATCCGCCCTGTACGGCGGGGTTCGCCGGGCCCGCGTCTCCAGCCAGGCATGGAAGCGGGCGACACGGAAGGGCTTCAGAGAGCTCCTCAACCCGGCGGACCTCGGAGTCCGTACCAAAAAGCTGGCCGACGAGCTGGCCAGGCGCATCTCCACCCGCGAACCTGGCATGGCCAAGGCCGCAGCCTGGGAGCTGGCGAAGGAAACGCTCCAGACGGCGACCGGCTCCAAGTTCGAGGTGCCCAAGCGCAAGAAGAAGGACGGCGCGGAGACACCGGACGCCGATGAGAACGCTCCGGAGTCCTCATACCTCATCTTCCTCAGCAGCAGGCAGCTCGACGGGCTCGCCGACTTGGCCCTCGAAGGAACGAAGGGCACCGACGACCTCAAGGCACTCCAGGCGTTCTACAAGGCGAAGGAGAACAAGGCGCGCGCCAAGTCCCTGGTGAACACGCGCCACTCCGTCGACATCGCCCTCTTCGGCCGCATGGTCGCCGACGCCACCGATCTCAACGTCGATGCCGCCACGCAGGTCGCGCACGCCCTGAGCGTGCACGCCGTGGACAACGAGTCGGACTACTACACGGCAGTGGACGACAAGAACACCGACGCGGAGAAGGGCGCTGGGATGATCGGCGTCGTCGACTTCAACTCGGCCACCCTCTACCGCTACGCCGCGCTGGACGTAGACCGGCTGCGGGTCAACCTCGGCGCGGGTCTCCAGGAGGACGAGTCCCCCGACGCGCCGACCCGGCGAGCCGTCGAGGCGTTCGTGGAGAGCTTCATCACCTCACTGCCCACCGGGAAGATCAACACCTTCGCCAACAACACCCTGCCGGACGCGGTGATCGTCAAACTGCGCAGCCGATGGCCGGTCAGCTTCGTCGCCGCATTCGAGAAGCCGGTGGCCCGGGAGCCGGAAACCGGTGGTTTTCTGCGCCCGAGTTGCCAGCGCCTGGCAGAGTACGTGCCGACGCTGGAGGAACAGTACGGCATCGCCTCCGACGAGGGCAGTTGGGTGCTGCGCGTCGGCGCGGCCACCGAGGCCCTCGCCGGGCTCGGCACCGAAGTCGGCCTGCCGGGCCTCATCGACGCGGTGGGCACGGCGGTGGCCGACAGGCTTGCCGCGGGGGCGGCGTGACGAGCGTGCTACTGCTGCGGCTGGCCGGACCGTTGCAGGCCTGGGGTTCCGCCGCCCGCTTCGCCCGCCGCACCACGGAGAACGCGCCGACCAAGAGCGGAGTGCTGGGCCTCCTCGCGGCTGCCCAGGGGCGGGAGCGCGACGCCGACCTGGCCGACCTCGCCGCGCTGCGCTTCGGGGTCCGCATCGATCAACCGGGCACTCGTATTCGCGACTTCCACACCGCCCACCACGCGGACTCCGGGAAGGCGATGCCCCTGTCGGAACGGTTCTATCTGGCCGACGCCGTCTTCGTGGCCGGTGTCGAGGGCGACTCCGCACTGATCGGGCAGTTGCACGACGCCGTCCAGGCACCGGCTTTCCTGCCCTACCTCGGACGCCGCTCCTGCCCGCCGGCGGCACCACTCGACCTGGGCGTCCACCGCGACAAGGGCCTGCTGCAGGCACTGCGCGAGGTGACGTGGCAGGCCGGCGACTGGCACCGCGAGGAAGTCGGCTCCCACGTCGCTCTCGACATCCTCGTCGACTGCCCGCCCGGGGAACAGCCGCACGCCACGATCCGCGACACGCCGCTCAGCTTCGACCCCCGGCACCGTCGCTACGCCCTGCGGGGCCTGCTCACCACACAGGTCACACCTCCCGAGGAGGGACCCGGGAGGCCCCGGCCCCCGCACCACGACCCGACCGCCGCGTTGAGGACCACCTGATGTACCTGACGAAGTTCCGAGTCAACGTCCAGCGACAGGAGGCACGGCGACTGCTCTCCTCGCCGCACCGGCTGCACGGCGCGGTGAACGCCGCGTTCCCCCAGCCGCCGGAGCCCGGCGGCAACGCGGCCCGCCTGCTGTGGCGCCTGGACCGCAACTCCCCGTCCGAGGTGGTGCTGTTCCTGGTCAGCCCGACCCGGCCCGACCTCACCCACCTCGTCCAGCAGGCCGGCTGGCCCGCCGCCACGGACGTTCCCGGCTGGCAGACCTACCCCTACGGGCAGTTCCTCAACTCCCTTGCCGTCGGCAGTACCTGGGGATTCCGGCTCACCGCGAATCCCGTGCACAGCATTCGCCGGAAGGAGGGGGAGCCGACCAAGCGCACGGCGCACATCACGCCGCGGCACCAGGCCCGATGGCTACTGGAGCGGCAGGAGCGGTGCGGATTCGAGATCCTGCCCAAGCCCGAGGACCGCCGCCTGCTGCCCATCGGCGATGAGTACCAGCTGATCGTCCGCGACTACCGCCCGATGCGGTTCGCCAAAGCGGGTGGCGAGCAACCACTCAACGTCACCCTCACAACGGTCACCTATGACGGGCGCCTGCGCGTCACGGACCCCGAACGCCTGCGCCGGACGCTCACCGCCGGCCTGGGCAAGGCGAAGGCATACGGCTGCGGCCTGATGACCCTGGCGCCGGTGGGGTAACCCGTGGGCCACGTCAGTCAGCGCGGTGCCTCCTCCCCGCGTGAACTCGCCAGGGTCGGCGACCGCCTCTCCTTCGTGTACCCGGAGCGCTGCACCGTCCACCGGGACGACAACGCCATCACCGCCGAGGACGCCGACGGCGTCACCCACATCCCGTCCGCCACCATCGGCACCCTGCTGCTGGGCCCGGGCACCCGCATCACCCACCAGGCGATGAGCGTGCTCGGCGAATGCGGCGCCGGAGTCGCCTGGGTCGGGGAACACGGCGTGCGCTACTACGCCGGCGGGCGGGCACTGACCCGCTCCTCAGGCCTGGTCGAGGCACAGGCCACACTCTGGGCCAACCGCCGCACTCGCCTGGAAGTCGCCCGCGCCATGTACCGGCTGCGCTTCCCCGACGAGGACCCGGCCGGCCGCACCCGCCAGGAACTCCTCAGCGCCGAGGGACACCGGCTCAAGGACTGCTACCGCCGCGAATCCGCCCGCACCGGTGTGCCCTGGCGCCGCCGGGAATACCACCCCGGCGACTTCTCCGCCGGAGACGCACCCAACCAGGGCATCACCGCGGCTGCCCAGTGCATGTACGGCATCGCGCACGCGGTCGTCGTCGCCCTCGGCTGCTCCCCAGGGCTGGGCTTCGTCCACTCCGGTCACGAGCGTTCCTTCGTGATGGACATCGCGGACCTGTACAAGACCGACGTCGCCATCCCAGCCGCATTCGACGCGGCGGCGGAAGGCGACGAGGATGTCGCGGCCCGCACCCGCCGCGCCCTGCGCGACCGGATCAACCGGACCGGCCTGCTCGACCGCTGCGTCCAGGACATCAGGACTCTCCTGCGCTACGACGGCACCCGTGACACAGCCGAATCCGACGACCGCGTCACCGTCCAGTCCGACGGCGGCACGCACCTGGCCGCCGGCCACAACCACGCGACGGGCACGTTCCCCGACGAGGTCATCTGGTGACCGTCATCATCCTCACCAACTGCCCAGCCGGACTCCGAGGCTTCCTCACCCGCTGGCTCCTGGAGATCTCCCCCGGCGTCTTCCTGGGCGCGCCCAGTGCCCGCGTCCGCGACATCCTGTGGGAAGAGGTCCGCCAATACGCCGGCCAGGGCCGAGCCCTGCTCGCCTACCAGACCAACAACGAGCAGGGCTACACCTTCCGAACCCACGACCACGCCTGGCACCCCACCGACCACGAGGGGCTCACTCTCATCCACCGCCCCAAACGCCAGCTCCCCGGCCGTACCCAGCGGGGACTGGCGGACGGTCAGCGGACGCAGGGGTGGAGCAAGGCAGCGAAGCGGAGAAAGTTCGGCGGCAGATGACCGACCACCGAGAGGCAATTATCGTAGTTAGACCAGCTTCAGCCGGTATGGAAGCAATGCGAATGCTTGGCAAAGTAAGTAAAAACAACTCCCCCCGCAGCTAAACCCACAGGTCAGCCACTCCGCTCCCCGCACCCGCGGGGCTGTTCCCAGCCGGCCGAGGGGCGGGCCCCCGAGCCCGTCCCGCTCCCCGCACCCGCGGGGCTGTTCCCGGCCATCTCGGCGTAGGACGCGAGGTTCCAGCCCGCTCCCCGCACCCGCGGGGCTGTTCCCGCCGGCGCGGAGCACATGCTCGTCAGCATGCTCCGCTCCCCGCACCCGCGGGGCTGTTCCCCGCTCAGGAATCCCTGCCGCCCGTGAACGGGTCCGCTCCCCGCACCCGCGGGGCTGTTCCCGTCCGCACCGAGGAGGTGATGGCGGTGCGGATCCGCTCCCCGCACCCGCGGGGCTGTTCCCTGGAACGTGACATCGCCACCGTCGCCACCGGTCCGCTCCCCGCACCCGCGGGGCTGTTCCCGGTCCCGTGGCGCCCTTCATGTTCTTGCCGTGCCGCTCCCCGCACCCGCGGGGCTGTTCCCTGGCCCAGGTGCGGTGGCTGCGCGAGCAAGGGCCGCTCCCCGCACCCGCGGGGCTGTTCCCCGCCCCGGCGTGAACCGGGCCGCCACCTCCGGCCGCTCCCCGCACCCGCGGGGCTGTTCCCCGGACCAGCCCGGACTCCATAGGAAACGAGCCCCGCTCCCCGCACCCGCGGGGCTGTTCCCGGGACCTGCTGACGGACGCGTCCGCCGGGATGCCGCTCCCCGCACCCGCGGGGCTGTTCCCAGCATGAAAAAGCCCCGCTTCGGTGGGGCACTCCGCTCCCCGCACCCGCGGGGCTGTTCCCGCTTCGACGTCCAGTTCTTCGAGTCGAGGTAGCCGCTCCCCGCACCCGCGGGGCTGTTCCCGGAAGGTCCCGGCGGAGCTCCTGCGCTGGCAGCTGCTCCCCGCACCCACGGGGCTGTTCCCTTTCCGCCTTCGGTGTAGCGGGCGCCCCAGCGCTGCTCCCCGCACCCGCGGGGCTGTTCCCTGACCATCTACGACCTGGTCGACGCCGACAAGCTGCTCCCCGCACCCGCGGGGCTGTTCCCAGCCCGAGGTTCTACCGTTACAGGCAGTAAGACTGCTCCCCGCACCCGCGGGGCTGTTCCCGGCTGCGGCGCCACCACCGCCTTCTTCTTGGGCTGCTCCCCGCACCCGCGGGGCTGTTCCCGCCTCTTCCGCCGCTTCGTTGTTGCGGGAGCCCTGCTCCCCGCACCCGCGGGGCTGTTCCCCTTCAAGGATGTGACTCCTCATGACCAGCCCCCTGCTCCCCGCACCCGCGGGGCTGTTCCCACCTCGGCGGCCGGGGTGAGTTCGGCGTGCTGCTGCTCCCCGCACCCGCGGGGCTGTTCCCCGCCCAGCCTCGGCCCGGACGTCGAAACCTACCTGCTCCCCGCACCCGCGGGGCTGTTCCCGCTGCCGTCCGGTACCACGGCGTGGACGGACACCGCTCCCCGCACCCGCGGGGCCGTTCCCTGCGACCCACCGATCGCATCACCACCGATCCGCTGCTCCCCGCACCCGCGGGGGTCTGCCGTCGTCGAGGATGCTGAGGAGCAGTTCGTCGGTGTTCTCCCCGCGCGAGCGGGGGTCTGCCGTGTGGAGCGCGTCTCGGATCACCACGGACTCGTTCTCCCCGTGCGAGCTGGGGTGGAGCGGCACGCGCGAAACGCTCCAGCACGTTGCCAACCGTTCCCCGCCGGGCGGGGATGAACCGCTCTCTCTGCCCCGCACTTACGCTCGCCGACACGGAGCCCGGGGCTCAGTTGCGGACCTCTGGGGAACGCTCGTGGTCGAACCGTCCGTGATTGGTTTCCTTCGCAGTGCGGCAGCTGTGGGCGGCTTACGTGGCGGGTCGGCGGCCGTCTGCGGCGCCGTTTTCGTGGCCGCAGGTGAGGTGGTGAGCTGCGGCCGGGTTGGAGGTGGGCCGCCGTTCTGCCGTGGCGGGGTGGTCCGGGTCTGTGTCGCAGTGGTGGCGGGCCGCCGGGTGGCGAGGGTCAGAGCGCAGCTGCTGCCGCGTGAAAGGTACGGGTGCGTGAGCACGGCACGGCCGGTGGGGGCGCATGCCGTGACGCCGTGCCGGGGTGGGTGGCGGGACGGGATTTCGGGAAAAGTGCAGGTCATCGGCGTGTCGCTCTTCCTGGAATGAGCAGAGATTGGTATTGTTGTTCATGTCGGAAGGTCCGGTTGGCCCCGGGCCTCGGCGCGAACCACGCACCCAGTCTCGAAGGAGAGCACTCATGACCACACCGTTCGACAACGACGGCGGAGCCGGGCCCGACGGAACGGTGAGCGGCGACGCGATGCGCTGGGTTCCCGCCCAGCGAACGGAGTCCGCGCTCGCCACCGCCCCTGACGACGCGTGGGCGGGCTTCCAGCCGGTCGACGCCTACTCGCGCGCCGACGCCATCCGCGACGGGGTGCTCGTTCCGGTCCCGGAGGCTGTGGCCCGGGAGGCCGGGCTGCGGGTGCCGGTGGCGCTGACGGCTGCCGCGTACGCGGACTGTGTCGCCTGGAGCGAGGAGGACGACGCCCGCAAGGGGACGTGCCAGGACGAAGCCGGGCGTCTGTGGGACGTGTTGACCATGACCCGCTACGCGATGCGCCGCTCGGGCAGGAGTTCGCGGTGCGTTGTCGAGCTCTACCGGATTCCGCGTCACGGGTCGGGCCGGGCGGCGCGCCGCACGCTGCTGGTGGCCTCGATGGGGCCGGGAGATGCGGGTGAGCCGGTCCTGACGGTGATGCTGCCGGACGAGGACTGAAGCACCTGGCGCCGGGCGGCGGTTGGCCCCGCCCCCCGGCGATCCGCGAACCACGCACGGTCAACAGAGAGAAGGGACACGTGCCATGACGACCACAGTCGCGAAGGCCGCCGCGAAGAAGACAACACCCCGCACGGCAGGCGCCAAAGCGGGAAAGCCCGCGCAGGCCCCGGCCACCGGGCAGCCCGGGACCATCCGCCCCGACATCGGGCGTCTGGAGTATCTGGACCCGCACGCCCTGGTGATCGACCCGTTCAACCACCGCAAGAAGCGCGAGACCGGTGACGCCACGGAGCCCGACGCCAAGCTCGTCGCGAGCGTGCGGGCGTCGGGCGTGCAGGTGCCGCTGCTGGTCCGGCTCCAGCCCGACGGCGCGACGTACGGCGTGGTCTGGGGACAGCGCCGCCTCGGTGCCGCGCTGGTCGTCGCTGCCGAGGCGAAGCAGGAGAAGCGCCCGTACGCACTGGTCCCCTGCCTGGTCCGGGACGATCTCGCCGGGGCCGACGACGAGGCGCTCGTGGCCAGCATGACGGAGAACACCCACCGCCGGGCCGCCGGCGAGCGGGACGACGTCGATGCGCTGACCCAGCTGTCGCTGATGAAGATCAGCGACGCCAAGCGCGCCCGGCACGCGAAGGCCCTGGGCTACCGCCCGGCGGAGATCCGCTCCGCGAACCGGGCGGCCAAGCTCACCGATGAGGAGCTGAGGTCGGCGCTCGCCGCCGAGTTCGACCTGATGGAAGCCGCCGACTACGCCGAAGTGCGGGACGTGCCCGGCGCGCTGGGCCGGTTGACGAAGGCCAGGGCCGACGACCGGAAGGTGATGAAGGGGCGGCGCGGCCACTGGGCACACGCCCTGCAGCTCCTGCGGCAGCAGAAGGCCGACGAGGAGAAGCGGGCCGCTGTCCGGGAGGCGCTGGCCGCCGCGCGGGTGCGGATCGTCGCCTTCCAGTACCACTGGGGGCACAGCGAGACACGGCCGCTGACGGACCTGCGGACCGCCCTGGGCAACGAGATCACCCCCGACCACCACGCGGCCGACTGCCCCGGCCACGCCGCAGCCGTGCACCCCGAGACCATCGAGCCGTTCTACGTGTGCACCGCGTGGCGACGGCACCGGCTCAGCCAGGAAGCGGCGAGGAGCGGCGGGAAGCCCGCCGACCGGGCCGAGGCAGCCGCCGAGCGCAAGCGCGTCATCGCCAACAACAAGGCGTGGCGCGCCGCCCGGGAGGTCCGCTGGACGTTCCTCACCGAGTTGTGCGGTCGCAAGACCGCGTCCGACGCGGCCTGGGCGCTGATCCTGTCCACCGTCACCGGAGGCGGCCACCTCTACGCCCGCTATGTCGGCAGGCGCAGCGCCGACCTGACCGCCCGGTTCCTCGGCGTCCCGAACCCGGCGAACGGCCAGGAGTGGAACCGCACGGTGATCGCCCGTACCGGCAGGGACCGGCGCTGGCGCCCGCTGCTCGCCCAGGTCGCGGCCGTCATGGAGAGCGAGATCATGCACGACCACGCATGGCGGCATCCGTCCGGCGGCGCGGTGCGTGACTGGCTCGCGTTCCTGGCGTCCGAGGGCTACACGCTCAGCGCGATCGAACAGGGGTTGTGCCCCGCTGCCGGGGAGGCGCAGCCCCCGCCCGCACGGGACGACGCCTCCTGATGGACGGCATCGGAACGGCGGCCGTCCGCCGCGAGGGCGGACCTCCCAGACGGGAGGCTGGCCCGGCCGCCGTTCCTGCGAACCACGCGCCCATCCCGGAAGAGGAGACACGCAGAGTCCTCAGCGTAGCGGCTGTCACCGGCCCGGACGCGCCTCCCGACGGGACGGCATATCGAAGATGTTTTCCATGTCGCGGTTCCGGTTGGCCCCGGACCCGCGCGAACCACGCACCCCCACCCACGAAGGAGGGCACCGTCATGTCCGATCGGCTCCGTCTCGTTCCGCCGCCCGATGAGCCGCCCGCTCCCGGGGACTGCCTCTACACCGAGCAGGAGCTGACCGACGCGGCCGGGCTGGCACTGGAGCAGGTCCGGCGGATCGCCGAGGACGCCGGGCGTCCCGTGGGCGACTTCGTCAGGTCCGACCTCTTCGGCCTGCACACCCTGGCGTACATGATCACCCTGCGCCACACCGACACCCGCGTGCACGAGCGCGCGGCCGGGCTGTTCTTCCGCCTGCTGTACCGCACCTCCGCGCACCAGGCCCTGGCCACCAAGGCGCTCGGCCACCTCTACGCGAACGCGGCGCAGGGCGGGACACCGGTGCTCGGCCCGGTGGAGGACTGACCACCCTCCGGGCCGGGGCGCAGGCGGGCGCCTCCGCCCCGGCCCGGCCGGCAACCGCACCCGCGTCCCCTTTCGCGGGGGCTGTCTGTGCTGCACCTGGGAGGGTGGCGAGCACGGCGGTCACCGCCGGAGCGAGGATGCGAACCGGGCCGTCGAGGACGCCCACGATTACGCGTTCCCCGGGTGGCGGACGCTGCCGGTGATCGACCGTGCCGCGCGGCGATCGCTGAGCGGTCTCCTGGCGTCGTACCCGCCCGGCCGGCCCACCGCCGGCGCGCTCTTGCTGTGCGCGCGGCGCCACCGGGACGAACTCCACCTGCCGCCGTGGAGCGGAGCCCCCCGCTACCGCTTGTTCGTCGCACGGCCGGGCAGATCCGCCGGGGCTGGTTCCGCCGCGCCGCCCCCGGGGCCAGCGCCCCTCTTCTGAAACCCTCCGACCGTCCGTCAGGACCTCGTGCCCGCCGTTCGCGGCGGGCACAGCCATGTGCGCGCGGAGATGCCCGATCATGGAGGATGAGCATTCATTCGCGCACGGATTCATCCGCTCGCGAACGAATGCCCATCCCGATTGCCGCCTCGTTGGCTCTGGACGGAGGGCTGCGATGATCCCCGCTGGCCGCACACCGGCCGACTCCGCGCGCGCCGCCCGGCTGATGGGCATCGCGCTGGGCACCTTCCGCAACCGCAAGGCGTGGGAGAAGCTGCCGCCCACCCTCAACCGCCCCGGAGCCCGCCAGCGGATCTGGGACGACGAACAACTCCTCGCCGCCGTCGAAGGCCGCCCTATCCCGCCCCTGCCGGACACCCCGCACCCCGACGACCTTCTCGACATCGAAGAGGCCCGCCTGACCATCCCCGCCGGACAGCGCCCCACCGAGGAGACCTGGCGCAGCTACATCTCCGACGGCACCGGCCCGCGCCCCGACCGCGTCGTGTTCGGCGTACCGCACTTCTACCGCCGGACCATCCCCGCCTGGCTCGCCTCCCGCCCCGGCCGGGGAGCCGGCGGCGGACGGCCCGTGGGAGCCACCGACACCCGCCCCCGGGACCACTCACACGACCCCCGCCACCAGCTCGCCCAGCAGCGCCTGGACCACGTACGGCGCGTCCTCGCCGCAGGCGGGGAAACGCGCGCCGAACGCGTCGCCCGCGAACTGTCCGTCTCCCGCCGCCACGCCGAACGCCTCATCGCCCAAGTCCGCGCCGAACGCTGAAACGGTCAGCCCGCCACCGGCACCTCACCCGAAGCGGACGGCGGCGCCGCCGGGGCCGGTACCTTCCGCTCCGCGACGGGGCGATGGCGCCGGTGGTGCCGTTCGTACGCCCGGATCTCCTTCACGCCGAAGGACACCACCTCGGCCAGCGCGTCGGCCGAGCCGAAGACCTCCACGCCCCGCGCCACCGCCGCCGCCACGGCTTCCCGGGCCGCGTCCAGGCGTTCCACGGCACCGTCGATCTCGTTGAGCGCCGCTGTCTGCTCCTGCTGACGGCGTCTCATCTCCTTGCGCTCGTTCTCCTGCCGCTCGCGGAGCCGGCGCCGCCGTTCCTGCGTATCCCTGTCGTGTCGCGATGCCATACCGCACATGCTGTCGCCGGGCGATCACCCCGGACAACGACGACGGGCCGGTGCGCACCCGCACGGCCCACCGGGCGGCGGTGTCGCGTGCCGCCATCCGGGTAGACGCCAGAACCGGCAGGAACGCCCCGGAACCGAGCAGCCGCTCCCCAAGAGCCCGCAGAGCGCGAACAGCCCGCACGGAAAGACACGGCAAGGCGAGCCGAGCGGACAAGCGGATTTCCTCGGTCCGTTTCGAGGCACACCGTTTGCACTCGGCGCATGATCACGATTGCCGCTTATGATCCGATCCGTGATCAACGGCTCGCACGTTCCGGTCGCGCGGGGTGCCCTCGGCGGCCCTCGTTGATCACCCTGCACCCGATCAGCGCCGGCTCCGGCATCGACTACCTGCTGCGCACCGTCGTCTCCGGCGACGTGCTGCTCGGACGACGCCAGGCAGCCGCGCACTGGTCCACCGGCGGTGACACCCCTGGTGTGTGGCTCGGCGGGGAAGCCGCCCGGCTCGGTCTGCACGGCCGGGTCACGCAGGCAGCGGCCGACGCCCTGTTCAAGGACGGCGCCGACCCGGCGAACGGCAGGCCGCTGGGCAGGTCATGGCCGCGCTACCCGACCGCCGACGAGCACTTCACCGCGCTCCTCGCCGCGGAGCCCTTCGCCTCCCCGGCACGCCGCGAGCAGTTGCGGGAACAGGCCGAGAAGATCGGCAACCGCACCGCCCGCTCCGGCTGGGAGATGGTCTTCTCCCCCGTCAAGAGCTTCTCCGTGCTGTGGGGCACCGCCGACGACGACACCCGGGCCAGGCTGGAGGAGGTCGAGCGCGCCGCCTTCCGCACGGTGTTCGGCCGCCTGGAACGGGAAGCGTGCTGGACCCGCGGCGGCCCGCGCGGTGTGGTGCGGCTGCGCGGGGAGGGGTTGATCGCCGCGGCGTTCGAGCACCGTTCCAGCCGGGCGGGTGATCCGGACTGGCACCGGCATGTGGCGATCTCGGCGAAGGTGCGGACGGCTGACGGCCGGTGGCTGGCGCTGGACGCCCGGGAGCTGCACCGGCTGACCGTTTCCCTCTCCGCGCAGTACACGGCCGAGGTCGAGCGGGGGATGTACGAGGCGTTCGGCGTTCTGGCCGCGCCGCGCATCGACACCGTGCGCGCGGAGAAGCGGCCGGTGCGCGAGTTCCTCGGTGTGCCCGACCGCGCCGTGCGGGCGTTCTCCGCTCGACGCGTCCAGACGGAGAAGCACCTGGCGGCGCTGACCGCCGCGTTCCGCCGGGTGCACGGGCGGGAGCCGTCCCGGGCCGTGGAGTACGAGCTGGCGCAGCGGGCGGCGCTGGCGGCCCGGCCGGACAAGTGCGCGCACGGTGCGGAGGAGGAGCGCCGGCAGTGGCGGGCCCGGGCCAGGAAGCTCGGTGTGCGCCGCCCGCACCGGTGGCTCGCGCACGCCCGGCGTGCTTCCCGGGCCGCCGCCCGGGAGATGACGAGGCGTCCCGTTCCGCTGCCCGAGATCGTCGACCGTGTGCTCGCGGCGCTGGAGGCCGACCGGGAGTCGTGGACCCGGGCGAACGTCGAGGCGGAGGCGTACCGCCGGCTCACCGCAGCCGGCCGGCACCTCAAACCCCGGTGGGAGGAGGCGGTCGGTCTGGTGGTGGAGCAGGTCCTGCACCCGGACCGTTGCGAGCTGATCACCCCGCCCGAGCCGCTGCCCGTTCCCGACCGCTACCTCCGCCGGGACGGCAGCCCGGTCTTCACCCTGCCCGGCGCCGCCCGCTACACGAGCCACTCGCTGAAGGCCAAGGAAGCCGCCCTGGTGGAGGCCGCCGTACGACCCGTGCCCGTCACGCGGCTGACGGTGGAACAGGTCGACGCGGCGCTCGCGGCGGGCGACGAGCGCCGCGGTTTCGCTCCCTCCGCCGAGCAGCGTGCCATCGTGCGTGCCGTCTTCGGCGGGGACACCTGTCTGCGGGCGGTCATCGGCCCGGCCGGGACCGGGAAGACCACGGTGATGGCGCTGGTGCGCGAGGTGGCCCAGGCGTACGGCATCGCTGTCCTCGGCCTGGCCCGGGGGCAGATGCAGGCCGATCTGCTCGCCGAGAGCGCCGGGATCCGTGCCGAGAACGTCGCACGGTGGCGTGTCATGTCCGAGCGGTACGCGCCCGGCGCCCCGCCGTGGAGGCTGCCGCGCGACGCGGTGGTCATCGTGGACGAAGCCGGGCAGGCGGACACCGGCAGTCTGCACGCCGTCCTCGGCCAGGTCCGGGCCGCGGGCGGGCGGATCCTGCTCATCGGTGATCCCGGCCAGCTCGGCGCGGCCGGTCCCGGCGGCGCGCTCGACCTCATCGCCGGTGAGGCGGGCGCGCTGCGGCTGACCGAGGTCCGTCGTTTCCGCGACGCGGACGGTTCGGTCCGGCAGTGGGAGTGCGACGCGGCGGCGGCCCTGGCCCGGGGCGACGGCGACGCCTCGTGGGAGGCGTACCGCAGCCGGGGACGGCTCCACGAAGGCACGCTGAACGACCTGCTGCACCGGGCGTATACGGCGTGGCACCGCGACACCGCCGAAGGGCTCACCAGCATCCTCATCGCGCCCACCAACGCCCTGGCGGCCAAGCTCTCCCACACCGCGCGCACCGCCCGGATCGCCGCCGGAGTCGTCGACGACGCCACGGTCGCACTCGCCGACGGCAACCGCGCCGGAGCCGGCGACCAGATCGTCACCCGCGTCAACGACCGCCGCCTGACCTGCGGCAACCGGCCCCGGCAGTACGTGCGCAACGGGGACGTGTGGACCGTCCTCGCCGTCACCGCCCACGGGGACCTGCGCGTACGGCACGGCCGCACCCGGGGCCGGCTCACCCTCCCCGCCGCCTACTGCCGTACCGGCGCCGAACTCGGCTACGCCCTCACCCACACCCGCGCCCAGGGCGTCACCGTCCACACCGGCCACGCCCTGCTCGTCCCGGGCATGGACCGCAACGCCGCCTACCCGGCCCTCACCCGCGGCGCGCTGGAGAACCACGGCTACCTCGTCTGCCGCGACCACGCCGACCCGGAGACCGGCGGCCCCGCCCCCGACCTGACCGGGCGGCAGCTCTGGGCGGCCATCGTCACCACGGACGGCACCCAGCTCTCCGCCTCCGCCCGCCGGCACGCCGCGTTCGAGGAAGCAGAGGCGCTGCGGACGCACGAGCCCCGCCTGCGGCAGGTCCTCCTCGATATCGCCGCGGCCGACACCGCCGACGCCATCGCCGGACTCCTCGGCCCGAACGCCGCCCGCCACCTGTCGGCCGCCCCGGCCTGGCCCGCGCTGTGCGCCCAGCTCCTCCGGCTCGCGGACGCCGGGATCGACACCGACGCCCTGCTGCGACACACCTACTCCGCGCGCGACTTCTACGCCGCCGACGACGCCGCAGCCCTCCTCCACGCCCGCAACCGCCGGACCCTCGACCGCTCCCCGGACGCCTTCCGTCTCCCCGAGCCGGCGCCACGGCCGCGCACGGCCGTCACCTACACGACCGACCCCGTGGCCGACACCGGCGACATCCTGGCCGCCGTCGGCCTGCGTCTGCCCCGGACCAGGTCTGGCGACCCGCTGCGCTCCTACGCCCACGCGCTCGCCCGCCAGATGACCGAGCGGGCCGCCGTTCTCGCCGAACAGGCGCAGGACGAGGCACGGGCCGGCCGGGGCTGGGCCGCCGCCCACGGCCCCGAGCCCGGCAACCTCACCGACGCCGTGGCCTGGCGCGACCGCCTCGCCGCCGCAGCCGCCTACCGCGACCTCACCGGCTACCGGGGAACGGATCCCACCGGCCCCGCGCCCCCACCCGAGAGGAGCCACGAACGCGGCCTGTGGCGCGCCGCCCAGCGCACCGACGCCGCAGCGTTCACCACCACCGGTTCCCGGCCCTGGCTCGCTGTCCTCGGACCGCGGCCCGAGCCGGGAGACCGCCTGCGCGCGCAGTGGGACCGGGCCGCCCACGCGATCACCGTCTACCGCGGCCTCTGGGGCTTCGGCGCCGAACACACCGCCCTCGGACACCGGCCCACCGAACCCATCCAGGCCGCCGACCACGACACCGCCTCGCTCGCCATCACCCGCTGGCGCCGGACAACCCTGGCCGACCCACCACCCTCCGCTCCCCTCCCGGCCC
>NZ_JBPQTQ010000112.1:0-21635 GCF_051386415.1 Streptomyces sp. URMC 129 | reverse complement strand
GGTGAGGCCGAGGGGGTCGGGGGTGAGGTAGCGGGCGGTTTCTGGGTCGTAGTGGCGGTTCAGGTTGTAGTGGAGGCCCGTTTCCGGGTCGTGGTACTGGCCGGGGAAGCGGAGCGGGGTGTAGGCCGTGCTGGTTCTGGCCCAGGTGGTGGTGCCCCAGAGGGTGGTGCGGGTGTGCCAGGCGAGGGCGCCGGTCTCGTCGATGAGTTCGGTGGGTGTGCCGATCAGGTCGGTGGCGATGGCGAAGAAGCGTTCGTCGATGAGGGATTGGTCGGCGTCCGCCGTGAGGAGGCGCTCGGTCTGGGCCAGGGGGCTCAGGCCGTGGTGGTCCCACGTGAGGGCTACGACGTTCGGCAGGTCGGCGGAGGTGATGGTCTGCTCGCACAGGGTGGTGCCGTCCCAGCTGAACCGGGTCTCCTCCACCACCGATGAGCCGTCCGGCGCCAGGCGTTGTTTGGCGATGCGGCGGCCGAGGGGGTCGTACAGGTAGCGCCAGCGGGTACCGTCCGGGGTGACCACGGCGGTGAGGCGGTCCTCGGCGTCCCACTCGTAGCGCCAGGTGTCGGGCTTCTTCGACAGGCGGGTCTTCTGGCGCAGGACGACGCGGCCAGCCTCGTCGTACTCGTAGCGCATGCGGCCCGCGCGCAGCAGGCGGGTGCCGGCGTAGTCGCGGGGGCCGGTGGCGGCGGTGCCGGGGTGGCCGGTGGGCCAGGAGGCCGAGGTCTGGTTCCCGGCCGTGTCGTAGGCGTAGGTCTCGGTCCAGTCCGCCGCCGTGACGGTGGTGACGCGGCCGATCGGGTCCAGGTCGTAGTGGTAGGAGCCGCGCAGGGTGTCGTTGAGGCCGGTGAGGTGGCCGTCTGGCCGGTAGGTGTAGGTGCGGTGGTTGAGGGTGCGGGTGCCGGTGGTGAGGTGCTGGGTGGCCAGGCGGCCGGCTTCGTCCCAGGTCGAGGTCAGGGTGAGGGTGCCGCCGAAGACGCGTTCGAGTTCCTGGCCGCGTGCGTCGTGGGTGAAGGCGATGCGGTGGCCGCCGGTGGTGAGGTGGTCGGGCCGCCCGGCCGGGTCGTAGCCGTAGGTGGTGAGCTGGCCGGTGGGGGTGAGGCGGCGGGTGCGGCGGCCGAGAGGGTCGTAGGTGTAGGTGGTGGCGTGACCGTCGGCCAGCTCGGTCTTGATCAGGCCCCGGCGGTCGTACTGGTGGATCAGCGTGCTGTCCGGGTTCGCGGCCTGGAGGAGGCGTCCGGCCGGGTCGTAGGTGTAGGTGGTGACCTGTCCGGCGGCGTCCTTGCGGGTGACGCGGCCGAGCGCATCGCGCTCGAACGCGATGGTCCGGCCCAGCGGGTTGGTACGGGAGGCCAGCCGGCCCGCGGCATCGTACCGGTAGGTGAAAACGCGGTCGTCGAAGTCCGTTTCCGCGATCAGGCGTCCGGCCGGGTCGTAGGTGTAACTCCAGGTCAGGCCCTGGGGGTTGGTGACCCCGGTCAGCCTGAGCTGGGTGTCGTGGGTGAACGTGTAGCGGGCGCCGTCCGGGTCGGTGCGGGCGGCCAGGAGATCGAAGTGGGTGTACTCGAACGTGGTGACGCCGCCGCCTGCGTCGGTGTGGCGGACGCAGTTGCCCTCGCCGTCGTAACTCCAGGACTGCTCGGCGCCGCCTGCGTCCACCCGGCGGGTTAGGTGCCCTTCCGGTGTCCACTCCAGGCGGGTGGTGGCGCCCAGGGCGTCGGTGAGGGCGATGGGGCGGCCGAACGCGTCCCGGTCGTAGCGGGTCACGCCGCCGAGAGGGTCGGTGATCTCCAGCGGCAGGCCCGCCGCGTCGCACCGCACCCGCGTGACGGCACCCTGGGGGTCCCCCCGGACGGAGTCTGGGGGGAGGGTCGGTGACCGAGGAGAGATGGCCGACCGTGTCGTAGGTGTAGCGGGTGGTGTGCCCGGCCGGGTCGGTGACGGCGGTGCGGTTGCCGCGCTCGTCGTACGCGTAACGCCAGACCGCGCCGTCCGGGCCGGTGACCGTGACCGGCAGGCCCAACTCGTTGTAGACGGCGCTTGTTTCCGTGCCGTCCGGCAGGACGACGCCCACCAGTCGGCCCGCCTCGTCGTGAGAGAAGACGGTGGTGCGGCCCAGGGCGTCGGTACGGGTCAGCCGGTTGCCGTGGGCGTCGTAGGTGAAGCGGGTGGTGTGGCCGTTGGGGTCGGTGGTGGCCAGGATCCGGCACCGGGCGTCGATCAGGTGGCGGGTGGTGTGGCCCTCGGCCGTGGTCAGTGTGGTGACGCGGTGGCCCGTCTCCGGGTCCGGCGCGGCGTAGGCGAGGGAGACCCGCAGGTGGCCGTCTTCGCCGCCTTCGGCGACGACACGGTCGCGGTCGTCGTAGACGTAGTCGTAGCGGCGCTGGTTGGAGTCGATCCACGCGGTCACCCGGCGGTGCTCGTCGTAGACGAACGTCAGGGTGGAGCCGGGGGACTTGGTGACGGTGGTCAGGTTACCGTCGGTGTAGCCGTACCGGAGCAGTGGCTGTTCGACGCCTGCCAGGGACAACGCCGTGATCCGGCCGTCCTCCGTCGAGAGGGTGAGGTGGTAGCCGCCGGAGTGGACCAGCGCGGTGGGGGTGCCGTCCGCGGCGCGGTCGACGGTGAGGGTGTGGCCATTGCGGTCGCTGATCTGGACCAGCCAGGCGTCGCCGTCCCCGCCGGGCTCTGCCCCGGGCGGGGCGGTGAAGTGCCGTGTCAGGCCGGTGCCGGGGTCGGTGACGGTGTAGTCGCCCGCCGCGTCCCGGGTCAGGGCGGAGCGGGACGTGCCCGATTCCGGCAGGGTGGACAGTCCGGGCACCGGGTGGGGATACGTCAACAGCAGCCCGTCCGCCGTGACATGGACGACCCCGCGCGCGTCGATCTCCAGGCGTTCGTCCACCGTGGAGGACCAGGACGGGCCGAACCAGCGGCCCGCCGTGTAGCCGGATTCCACCCGGCGGGTGAACACCAGCGGCAGCGCGCCGGGCAGCACCACATCGGTCTGCGGCAGGAACATCCGCCCCGAGGCCAGGTCCACCGGGTCGGTGCCCTCCGTGACGCGCTCGGGCTCCGGGCGATCGTGCGTGCCCGGCGGCGCCTCGTCCACCGCCCGGCGGGCCCGGTTGGCGTCCGCGGCCGTATCCGCCGCCTCGGCGGCCAGCCGCGTCGCCCTGACACCCGCCCCGGCGCCGCCCGTCGCCACCGTCAGCGCCACATCCGGGACCAGACGGCCGAACCCCTCGGCCGGGTCCCGCATGAAGTCGGAGACCATCTGACGCCCGGCGCCCAGCGGATCGTTCGCGACCTGCACCAGCCCGGCCGCCGTGCTGTTCAGATTCGTCAGGTACTCCGCCGGGTGCGTCAGGTTGTACGGGTCCAGCGGATTCACCCCGCGCGCGAAGCTGACCAGACCGGCCGCGCCCCGCACGATGCCCCCCTCGAAGTGGGTGTACATCACCGGCAGTTCCGCCAGACCGTCACCGACCTGCTCGGCATACGACGGCTTCGGCGGAGCCGCGTCCCGCGCCTGACGGATCGCCGAACGGGCCGTCACCGCCGCCTCGTTGCGCTGCCGCCGGGCCTCCGCCAGGATCTCCTGCGCCTCCTCCATCCGCGCCCGGCCCGGATCGGAGAACTCCCCCGGACACGCCGGCAACGACGCCGGATCACGCTGATCGGGCGCTTGCGCGTTGTACCGGTCAACCGCCTGGTTGTACGCGTCCACCGCCGCGTTGTGCGCGTCCATCGCCTCCTCGGACGCCTGCGTACCCTCCCGCCACAGGTCGATGGCGACCTGCGCCTGCCCCTGGGCCCACTCCACCGTCCCCGCGAACGCGTCCAGCGCCCCGGCCGCCCGCTCACACGCCTCCGCCGCCCGTAACCACTTCGGCGGCTCGATCGACACCCGCTCCCGGAACGCGTCCGCCGTCTCCCCGCGCAGCGAATCCGAGTCCAGCCCCTGAAGCCCCCCACCCACATCGGTGAACGCCCGCTGGAAATCCCGCAGATGAGAAACGCTGGTGCGCAGCTTCCCCGGACTGCCGTAGATCAGCTTCGCCGGATCCTCGGTCTGCCCGAGATCCATCTCGTCGGTCTCGGCGCCCATCCGGTTGGCCAGCGAACGGGACTGTTCCCGCACCCAGTCCGCGCCGGACTCCCAGCCCACGTCCTCCAGCCGGTCCGCGGTCCACTCCCCCGCGTCCTCGACCCGGTCACCGACCCACTCCGTGGCGGACTCGGCCGCGTCCTCCAGAGGATCCGGGATGAAGTCCCCGATACCCACCCCTCAGCTCCCCCCACCCGCCGCCCGCTGCTCCGGCGACGGCCCGAACGTGTCATCCACCATCGAGTCGAACTCCCCGTCATCGACACCGAGGACGTCATTGAGGAGGTCCGCGTTCCGCCCGCCCGTGCCCTCGGTCACCAGCGCCCGCCCGGTGTCGAGCCAGGTCTGCCCGGCCGTGTCGGCCGCCCGCTCGAACGACTCCCCGCTGTAGTCCGGATCCAGCGCGTCCGGGGTCAGCACCTCGCTCCAGCTCTGCGCCGCGACCTCCTCCTCGGAGGCATACGGATTACCGACCACCGCGTTCGCCGCCACCCGCATCGTGGCCTGGATGTACTGCTCTTCCTCCCACAGCAGCCCGGCCGCCAGCCCCAGCTCGGCCGCGATGGCGTTCGCGTCCTGCACCAGTGCCCGGACGCCCCACTCCCACCGCTCGCAGAAGTCCTCGAAATCGACCGACAGCCCGTGGTGCCCGGCCTCCATACCGGTCATCGCCAGCTCCGAGAACCCCTTGCCCAGCACCGAACCCGTGCCGGTCCCGATCTCCCGCAACTCACCGACCGCGCCCCGCAGCCCCTCGGTGATCCGCCGGACACTCTCCTCATCGACTTGCAGATCCGGCCCGTCGCCCATCAGATCCGCCTCCCCGCACGACCGTTGTCGCCACGGTAGTGCAGCGCGGCGCGACGGGACCAGAGCGGGCGGTGAGCGACCTCTCAGCCGCCGTATGCCTCGATGCCCGCGATCAGCCACTCGCCGTCGCGCTGGACCGCTTCGACGGTCAGGACGGCGGGGCCGTAGAGGGTGTCGGCCGGGTCGTCGGTGGTGGAGCTGCTCTGGTCCGCGTAGACCAGGACGCGGGCGCGGTCGCCCTCCAGGACCTCGACGCCGGCGTGGGTCACCGTCGTCGTCAGGACCATCGGCTGCTCCTGGCCCGCTTCACGGACGGGGCCCAGCAGTTGTTCGTGCTGCTCGACCGCGTCGCCCGTCAGCCACTTCTCCGCGGCCTCCTCGTTGGTCTCCGGGGAGCCGTAGTCGTAGGAGAAGAGTTCGTTCATCGCGTCCGAGACGGTGCCGATGACCTCGCTGGTGGCGGCCGTGTCGGACAGGGCCGTGTTCCGCAGGGCCGGGTCGTCCTTGATGCTGTCGGCCTGGGCGTTGGCCCAGAGGGCGAAGACGCCGAGGACGACCGCGACCAGGCCGAGGATCGCGGGGAGCAGGATGCCCTTGCCGGACCGTGGCTCCCGGGCCTCCCGTTCCGGCTTCGGCTTCCGCTCCTTCGGCTCCTTCGGCTCCTTCGGGCGCTTCGGCTGCTTCTGTTCGTCCCGCTCCGGGGGCTGCGGCGGGGTGTCCGTGCGGGCCGCCAGGCGGCGCCGGCGGTTCACCAGGTGGCGGGTCATCGACATGGGGTGGTCCTTCCGGCCGTGGTCTCGCTCGTCATTCCGCGCCCGTGTAGGCGACCGGGGCCTGGTCGAGGCCGCTGAGCTTCCAGCCTTCGGACGTTCTGGTGAGTTCGCCCAGCATACGGCTGGTCTTGGTGCCGGGCTCCTCCTCGGGCAGCTCGACCGTGATGCGGACGGCGACCATCACCCCGGCCTTCCCGGCCCGTTCGTCGAGCTCGGTGACGGCCCCCGACAGCACCTCGGCGGTGGTGACGCTCTCCGCGTCCCTGACCTGCTCCGCGAACGCCTCCCGGCCCTCTTCGAGCTGGTCGCGGAGGTCGCCGGTGGTCGAGTCGAGCCACAGGTCGAGGCCGTCCTCGACATCGGCGTGGTCGAGGGTGTTGAGGTTCTGCACGCCCTGCTTGGCCGCCGCCAGCACGTCGTCGCGGGCCGAGGCGAACTCGGCGGTGTCGTCGTGGGACGCGTCGTACCAGGAGAACGCGGCGCCGGTCGCGGCGATCGCCGCGACCAGGACGAGCACCAGCGCTGTCAGCAGCAGCGCGTTCTTCCGCAGCGTTCGCACCATGTCTCGGGCCTTTCGGTATCCAGCGCGGTGTCCAGCGCGTGGTCAGCGCGACGTGATCTCGGTGACCTGCCAGCGGTCCTCCGCCCGCTGGGCCGTCACCGAGAGCTGGGCCGCCGTCGTGGCGGGGTCCTCACCGGCGCGCTCCGCGACCTGGTCGAGGAAGACCAGGAGGTGCGCGCGGTCCTCGGTGAGGTCCCGGACGCCCACCCGTACCACGGTGGTGGTCAGGGAGAGCTGCTGCTCGGCGGCCAGGTCCCTGACCTCCGCCATCAGCTCGCCGTACTCCTCGGCGGCGGGGCCCGCGAGCAGTTCCCCGGCCCGCCGCTCGGTCTCCTCGATGGTCTCGGGGGTGTACGAGAAGACGGTACGGAGGATGTCGGTGACCTCGCCGGCGACGCCGTCGGTCGCCTCGACGTCCGCCAGCGCGAGGTTACCCGTCGCGCCGGAGTCCTCCAACTGCCCGGCGCGGACGTACAGCCCGATGCCCGCCAGCAGCGTCACGGTCAGCAACGTGGCGACCACGGCGCGCCATCCGGGCAGCGGCACCCGCCGCCGGCGCCGCGCGCGGCGCCGGTTCGGCCGCTCGGCGCCGGCGGACTCGGCGTCCTCGTCGTGGACGTCGGGGTCGGTGACCGGTCCGGATGTGCTCACGGTCGTTCCTCTCGTCAGCTCTCGTCCGCGCCGGTGGTGATCGCGGTGAGCGAGGTGAGCTTCCAGCCGTCGTCCGTGCGGCTGAGCCCGGCCTCGAAGCGCTTGCGGTCGGTGGTGGCCTCGCCGTTCGCCGGGGTGGACTCGACCCGGAGGCTGGCGATCATGCGGGCGGTGCCCGCCCGGGTGTCGAGCTGGAGCAGGGCGGCGTCGGTGACGGTCGCCTCGCTGGTGGTGCCCAGCTCCTCCAGCACCTCGGCGCTGTCGTCGTTCTCGCGCGCGAGTTGCTCGTGGAGGGCGCCGGCGGTGGCGTCCAGCCACTCCTCCAGGCCGCCCGCCACGTTGTCGGCGTCGATGCTGTTGAGGCGGGCGATGTGCCGCTCCCCCGCGGTCAGCACGGCGTCGCGCGTCGTGGCGAACTCCAGCGACTCGTCGGTGTCGGCGTCCCAGTACGCCTTCGCCGAGTAGGCGGTGAACAGCACGATCGCCACCGCCACCAGCGCCGTCAGGGCCTTGCGCGCGACGCTCATCAGCGGCCTCCCATCCCGAGCAGGTCGCCCATCCCGGAGCCGGAACCGGAACCCGAGCCGGAGCCGCCGCTGCCGGGCAGGCCCAGCGCGCCGGGCAGGTCGCCGGTGCCGCCGCCGCCCGCGCGCAGCGAGCCGGGGACGGCCGGGTCGGGCACGCCCCCACCGTACGGGGCGTTCTGCGATCCGCGCACGTTCTGTCCGCTGCTGGGCGAAGCGGTGCAGCCCGCCTCGACGTTCAGCCCGGACGAGGAGGTGTCCAGGCCGTTGCGGTACGTGGTGCCCTCGTACCCCTGGGTGCAGGGCATCGGGTTGAAGAACGTGACGGCCATGTTGCCGTTGAGGCCGTCGGGGCCGATCGCGGTGGAGCCGGCGGCGATCACGCGCGGCGCCAGCGCCAGGATCTGCTCGAAGCCGCTGGTGCGGGTGACCATCAGCTCGGAGGTGGTGAGCAGGTTGGCGAGGAGCACGCTGAGGCCAGGGTCGGTGTCCCGCAGCAGGCCGGAGATCTGGGCGCCGGCGCCGGGGGCGGACTGGATGACGTGCCGGATGTCGCTGTCGGACTCGCGGAGCTGGTCGCCCAGCTCGGCGGCCCCGGCGGCGAACTCGCGCAGCGCGTCGCCCTGTTCGGCCTGGGTCGCCAGGACGGTCTGGGCGTCGATCATCAGCTCGACGGTGGCGGGCAGGGCTTCCCCGGCGGCCTGGACGAACTCGTACTGGGCGTCGAGGATGCCGCCGAGGTTCTGGCCCTGGCCCTCCAGCGCGGTGCCCAGCTCGTCCATGACGGTGCGCAGCGAGTCCAGGGGCACGGAGGCCACCATGTCGTTGAGGCTGCCGAGCATGTCGGTCACGGGTGCCGGGGTGCTGGTGTCGCTGACCGGGATGACGGTGTCGCCGTCGATGTAGGGGGCGCTGTCGGTGCGCGGGCGCAGGTCGAGGTACTGCTCGCCGATGGCGGACAGGCTGGCGACGTTGGCCGTGGAGTCCTCGGGGATGTCCGGCGCCGACTTGTTGATGCGCACGGTGGCCACGACCCCGTCGTCGGTGAGGTCGATGGAGCCGACCCGTCCGACGGAGACGCCCCGGTAGGTGACGTCGGCGTTGGGGTAGAGGCCGCCGGTCTCGGGCAGTTCGACCTTCATCTCGAAGTAGTCGACCACGCCGACGTAGCGGCCGACGTCGGCGTAGTTGACGCCGAGGTAGCCGACGGCGACGGCACCGATGAGCAGGAAGCCCATGATCCGGAGCCGGATGGTGAGCGTGAGCATCAGTTCTCCCCTCCCACGTTGGGCAGGGGCAGCGGGGCGCTGCGGGTGCTGGCGGAGGAGCCGACCGGCGGGACGATCTCGGTGCCGGGCGCGGCCGTGAGGTTGATGTAGACGTTGAGGTAGTCGCCACGGATGCCGTTCATGACCTCGTCGGTGAACGGGTAGGTGGTGAGCACCTCCAGGGAGTCCGGCAGGGCCTGGCCGGCGTCGGCCAGGTTCCGCAGGGTCGGCGCGAGCGCCTCCAGGTTGGCGACGATGTCGTCGGCGGTCCGGTCGACGGTCTCGACGGCGACGTCCCCGAGCTGGTCGAGGGAGTCGAGCATGGTCATCAGCGACTCCCGCTGCTCTTCGAGGACTTCCAGGCCCGGCGGGAGGGCTTCCAGGGCGTCCCCGAATGCCTCGTTGCGGGCGGCGAAGGTGGAGGTGAGGCGGTCCATGCCGTGCAGCGCCTCGGTGATGTCCTCGCGGTGGTCGTCCAGGTTGCCGACGAGCACCTCGAATTGTTCCAGCACCGAGCGGGCCGCGCCCTCGTTGCCCTCCAAGGCGTTGTTCAGCTCCCGGCTGATGGTCTCGATCTGGTCGACGCCGCCGCCGTTGAGGACCAGGGACAGGGCGCCGAACACTTCCTCGACCTCGGCGTTCCGGTTGGTCTGGGCGACGGGGATCACGGCGCCGTCGTCGAGGCTGCCCTGGGGTTCCTCGGGGGCGGCGAGCTGGATGAACTTCTCGCCCAGCAGGCTGGCCTGTTCCACCGCGGCGTAGGCGTTGGCGGGCAGTTCGACGTCGCCGTTGATCTCCATGGTGACCAGGGCGGTCCAGCCGTCGTCGGACAGTTTGATGTCGGTGACGCGGCCCACGGCCACGTCGTTGACCTTGACCGTCGAGTGGGGCACCAGGCTGAGCACGTCCTCGAACTCGGCGGTGACCTCGTAGGGGTTGTCGCCGAGGTCGGCGCCGCCGGGCAGCGGGAGGTCCGCGACGGTCGGCAGCTCGGACAGCTTGATGCTGGAGGCCGCGAACAGGACGGCCAGGGCTATGCCGCCGGTGCCGACGAAGGTGGCGATCCTCGCTCCGCGCTTCATTCGCCGGACTCCTCACCGAAGCGGTAGACGGAGTCGTCCGCGGCCAGCGGCAGAAGCTGCGTCTGCGCGGAGTTCGTCACCGGGATCATGCTCACCTCGTTGAGGTTGGCGCGCGTGTCGAAGGACTGGGTGCTGGGGTTGTAGGCGTTGAGGACGTTCTCCAGGGCCAGCGGCGCGGTGTCCATCGCCTCGGCCAGGGACGCCCGCTGGTCCACCAGGCTCTGGGTGAGCGCGGCGAGATCGTTGACGTTGGCGGCCACCGCCTCGCGGTTGTCGCTGATGAAGGTCTCGACCTGGCCGAGGGCGGTGCCCAGCAGTTCGAGGGACTGCCCCAGTTCGTCGCTGTCCTCGGCGAGGAAGCCGGCGACCTCCGCCATCTGCTGCTCGGCCTGGCGGACTTCGTCGTCGTTGGCGCGGAGCATGGCGGTGAACTGCTGGAGGTTCTCGATGGTGCCGAAGAGGTGGTCGCTGCCCTCGGCCAGCGTGCCGGCCGCGACGCTGAACTGCTCGATGGTCGAGCCGAGCGCCTGGCCGTTGCCTTCCAGGTTCTCGGCGCCGACGTCGAGCATGTCGGACAGCGCGCCGTCCTGGTTGGCGCCCTCGGGGCCGAGGGCGTCGCTGAGGGTGGTCAGGCTCTCGTAGAGGTCGTCCACCTCCAGCGGGACCGCGGTGCGGTCCAGCGGGATGACCGCGTCGTCCTCCATCTCGGCGCCCTCGCTGTAGGCGGGGGCGAGCTGGACGTAGCGGTCGGCCACGATGCTCGGGTAGATGACCAGGGCCTGGGCGTCGGCCGGGATCGGCACGTCGTCGTCGATGCTCAGCTCGACCCGCACCTGGGTGCCTTCGGGCTCCACGGCCTCGATGGTGCCGACCTTGACGCCCAGGACGCGGACGTCGGAGCCGGCGTGGACGCCGACGGCCCGGTCGAAGAACGCGGTGACGGTCTTGCTGCCTCCGCCGCCGATGCTGATCAGGCCGGTGAACGTGGCCAGCAGGAAGGCCACCACGAGCCCGGCGAGGGCCAGCAGGACGCGCTTGCGCTTGAGGATGCTCATCAGCTTCCGCCTCCGGGCCTCGGCGGCATGCATCCGGACTCGGGTGCGGTGCCGGGGGGCATGTAACTGGGCGGCACCAGGCCGCAGGCGTAGATGTCGAGCCACCGGCCGCTGCCGACGGTGTTGCCGACAAGACGGTAGTACGGGCCGATGGTGGCCAGCGCCTGGTCCAACTGCTCCTGGTTGTCCAGCAGTACGTCGGTGACGCGGCCGAGGGCGTCCAGGGTGGGCTGGATCTGCTCCTGGTTGTCCTCGACGATGCCGCTGAGGGACTCACTGAGCTGCCCGGTGTTGACGAACAGGGCGTGGATGGCGTCGCGGCGCTGCCGCAGCTCCTCCAGCAGCACGTTGCTGTCCTGGATCAGCGTCTCGAACTCGTCGGTCTGCTCGGCCAGCACCCCGGACACGCCGTCGGCGCTCTCCAGCAGGTTGGCCAGCTCGGCGTCGCGGGAAGCGACGGTCTCGGACAGCGCGGACATGCCCTCCAGGACGGCGTCCACCTCGGGCGAGGTGTTGCGGAAGGTGTCCGCGATGGTCTGGAAGCTCTCCGCGATCGCGTCGGTGTCCAGCTCCCCGACCTGCTCGCCCAGTTGCTGGAACGCCTCGGTGACGTCGTAGGGGGAGGCGGTGCGGTCCACGGGGATCGTCTCGCCGGAGTCCTGCTCCTCGGAGCCGAGGGGGTCCACCGCCAGGTACTTGTCGCCCAGCAGCGTCTTGATGCCGATGGCGACCCGGCTGGAGTCGCCCACCCAGGCGCCCTCGACGCGGAAGGAGACCTTGACCTTGTCGCCGTCGAGGTCGACGCCGGTGACCTCGCCGACCCGCACACCCGCGATCCGCACCTCGTCGCCGTCCCGCAGGCCGGCGGCCTCCGTGAAGTGCGCGCTGTAGGTGGTGCCGCCGCCGAGGAGGGGCAACGAGTCGGCCCGGTAGGCGCCCAGGCAGAGCAGGGCGCACACGATGATGCCGACGGTGCCGACGACCAGGGTGTTCCACTCGTTGAGCGGCTTGATCCGCCCGCGCAGCGCGTCGAAGCGCGGCCGTCGCAGCCGCCTGGTGCCGCTCATGACCGGCACCTCGACGAGGTGATGGGCAGGCCCGTCGGCGGGCTGCTGCCGTCCCAGGTGGACACGCCGCTCACGGTGGCCTCGCACAGGTAGGTGTTCATCCACGAGCCGTAGGAGGCGAGCCGTGCGATGGCCTCCATCTTCCCGGGGGTGTTCTGGAGGAAGTCCTCGACCAGCGGGGTGTTCTCCGCGAGGTTGCTGGAGAGCCGGCCCAGCTCCGCGATGTCCTGGCGGAGGGGCTCGCGGCCCTCCTCCAGGAGCTCCGCGGTGCTGACCGAGAGATCGCCCATCGCCTGGATGGCGTCGCCCAGCGGCTCCCGGTCGGCGGCGAAGCCGGAGACCAGCTCCTGGGTGGTCGAGACCAACTCGGTGAATTCCTCTTCGCGTTCGTTCATGGTGTCCAGGACGGTGTTGAGGTTCTCGATGACCTCGCCGATCACCTCGTCCTCGGCCGCCAGGGTGGTGGTGAGGGAGCCCACGTGGTTGAGCAGGCTCGTGACGGTGCCGCCCTCGCCCTGGAAGACCTGCACGATCTCACCGGCCAGCTGGTTGGTCTCCTCCGGGTCCAGGCCACGGAAGAGCGGCTGGAAGCCGTTGAAGAGCTGGGTGAGGTCGAGGGCCGGCGTGGTGCGGTCCAGCGGGATGGTCTCGCCGGGCTCCAGCGCGTCGCTGACCTCGCCGGCGCCCTGGCCGAGCGAGATGTACCGCTGGCCGACCATGTTGAGGTAGCGCACCGAGGCCGTGGTCGAGGAGGGCAGCTCGCGGCCCTTCTCGACGGTGAACTCGACCTCGGCGTACCGCCGGTCGACCACCTTGATGCCGGTGACCTCGCCGACCTGCACGCCGGCGATGCGGATGCTGTCGCCGTCGGCCAGGCCGGTGGTGTCGGTGAAACGGGCCCGGTAGGTGTTCGCCTCGCCCACGCCGCTGCTGCCGATGCTGACGGCCAGCACCAGCGTGGAGAGCGAGGTGATCAGCACGAAGATCAGCGACTTGATCAGCGGGCCTGCCATGCCTGCGCGGTTCACTGGAGGGCCACCTCCGTCCCGCGGAACGCCGGGCCGGCCAGCAGGCTCGACCACTGCGGCAGGTCGGCGGCCTCCGTGCCGCCGTCGATGGCCAGCAGCTCGTTCACGAGCGCGCTCTCCTGCTCCGAGTTGGGCATCCCCAGACCGTCCGTCGCTCCCTGGTAGGAGGCGGTGCTGGCGAAGGGGACGCCGTAGCACTGGGGTCCGCCGCCGGCGCCGTAGCTGGGCGTGTCACCCGGGCCATAGGCGCCGCGGGAGGGCACGGTCCTGACGTTGATGTGCAGGCCCGGCTCGTTGGTGCCCGCGCCCAGGGCCCGGTCCATGACGGGCACGAAGTCGGCGAGCATCTGGAACGTGCAGGGGAAGGACGGGGAGTACTCCGCCAGCAGTTCCATGGTCGGGCGGCTGGTCTCGGCCAGGCGGATGAGGTTCTCCTGGTTCGAGCGCAGGAACGCACCGAGGTCCTGCGCGGTGGTGGTGACCGACTGGTACAGCGAGCTGAGGTTGCCGCGCTCCTCGACGATGGAGGCGCTGGTGACGGAGAAGTCGCTGAGCGCGTCCACGACGTCGGGGGCGACGTCGGCGTACAGGTTGCTGACCTCGACCAGCTGCCGGATGTCCTCGTTCAGCGCGGGGAGTTCGGGGTTGATCACGGACAGCTGCTCGTCCAGGGCGACGATCGTGGTGCCGAGGTCGGTGCCGCGGCCGTCGAGGGCGGTGGCCATCGCGGTGAGGATGGACGACATCTTCTGCGGCTGGAGGGCGTTGAGGGCGGGCAGCAGGTTGTCCAGCGCGTCGTTGATCTCGATCGCGTTGGAGCTGCGGTCCTGCGTGATGACCGTGCCCTCGGCCAGTGTCTCGGGGCCCGCGTCGGCGCTGGGGATCAGCGCCACGTACCGCTCGCCGAAGAGGGTCGTCGGCAGCAACTGGGCGGAGACATCGGCGGGGATGTCGTCCATCGACCCGGGCTTCATGGCCAGGGTCAGGACGGCGCCGTCGTCGTCGGCCCTGACCGACTCGACCTCGCCGACGATGACGCCGCGCAGCTTCACGTCGGCGTGCGGGCGCATGTCGTTGCCCGCGACGTCGGTGTGGACGACGATGGTGTCGACCTCCGTGAACTCCTTGTTGTAGACCGCCACGCACAGCCAGACGAGCAGGACGGGTATCAGCAGGAAGGCGACTCCGGCGAGCCTGCGGCGCCCGGTGTCGGGACGGCGCAGGCGCGGGGTCGGCGTCCCGGGGCGGCCGGCCGGCCGGGGGGCGGTGGGGCGCAGCATCGTGGTCATCCGGTCACCCGCACAGTCGTCGTCGTTCCCCACACGGCGAGGCTGAGGAAGAAGTCGGTGATCCCGATCAGCACGATCGCGGTCCGGACCGAGCGGCCCACGGCGACACCCACGCCGGCGGGGCCGCCGGACGCGTTGAAGCCGTAGTAGCAGTGCGCCAGGATGACCAGCACGCTGAACAGGATGACCTTCATGAAGGACAGCAGCACGTCCGTGGGCGACAGGAACAGATTGAAGTAGTGGTCGTAGGTGCCCGTGGACTGCCCGGCCGAGATGATCGTGATCGTCCTGGACGCCACGTAGGAGCTGAGGAGCCCGATGGCGTACAGCGGGATGATGGCGAAGACGCCGGCGACGAGGCGGGTGCTGACGAGGTACGGCATGCTGCGCACGCCCATGCTCTCCAGCGCGTCGATCTCCTCGTTGATGCGCATGGCGCCCAGCTGGGCGGTGAAGCCGGCGCCGATGGTGGACGACAGACACAGGCCGGCGACCAGGGGCGCGATCTCGCGGGTGTTGAAGTAGGCCGACACGAAGCCGGTCAGGGCCTCGGTGCCGATCTGGTTCAGGGCGGCGTAGCCCTGGAGGCCGACGACCATGCCGGTGGCCAGCGTCAGGGCGACCATGACGCCGATGGTGCCGCCGATGACGCTGAGGCCGCCGGTGCCGAACGCGACCTCCGACAGGAGGCGCTGGACCTCCTTGAAGTAGCGGCGCGTGGCGCGCGGCATCCACAGGATGGCGCGCACGTAGAAGATGAGCTGGTCGCCGGGCTTCTCCAGCCAGGAGAAGAGCCGGTCGGCGCCGAACCGGCGGGACGACTCGCGCGGACCGCCCCCGGTGGGGGGCAGCTCCGCGGTGTCCTGGTTCTTGTCCAGCAGTGCCACGGTCAGCCTCCCTTCGGCGGAACGATCTGCAGGTAGATGGCGGTCATGATGAGGTTGATCCCGAAGAGCAGCGTGAAGGAGATGACGACGGACTGGTTCACCACTTCGCCGACGCCCTTGGGTCCGCCGCGGGGGTTGAGGCCGCGGTGGGCGGCGACGATACCCGCGACGAACCCGAAGATCACCGCTTTGAGTTCACTGATCCAGATGTCCGCGAGCTGGGCGAGCGAGTTGAAGCTCGACACGTAGGCGCCGGGCGTGCCGCCCTGGAGGACCACGTTGAAGAAGTAGCCACCGACCGTGCCGACCACCGACACCAGGCCGTTGAGCAGCACGGCGACGAGGACGGTGGCCAGGACACGGGGAACGATGAGGCGGTGCACGGGCGAGACGCCCATGACCTCCATCGCGTCCAGCTCCTCGCGGATCTTGCGCGAACCGAGGTCGGCGCAGATGGCCGAACCGGCCACGCCGGACACCAGCAGGGCCACGATGAGCGGGCTGGCCTGCTGGAGCACGGCGAGGACGCTGGCGCCGCCGGTGAACGACTGGGCGCCGAACTGCTCGGTGAGCGAGCCGACCTGGAGCGCGATCACGGCGCCGAAGGGAATGGCGACGAGACACGCGGGCAGGATCGTCACGCTCGCGATGAACCAGAACTGCTCGATGAACTCGCGGACCTGGAAGGGCCGTTTGAACATGAGCTTCAGGACGGACAGCCCCAGGACGAACATGTCGCCGGTCTGCCGCAGCAGACCGAGCCCCGGCAGCGGTCGCCTGGGTGGCGCCTTCACAGGAGGTGCGGTCACTGCCACTGTCCTCCGGAGGGCAGCAGGTTCTCCTCGACGGCACGGCGGGCGGCGTCGGGCATCTGGTTGAGCATGCTCATGACGCGCTTCTTGCGGCGCAGCACGGCCATCCGGGGCGGCATGCCCGGGGTGGGTTCGAGCTGCGGTGCCACGGGGCGGAGCTGGTCGGGCCGGACGGCGGTGAGGCCGTTGCGGGTCTCCATCGCGATGGTGGCCGCGTCCTTCTCCTCGGCCATGCCGATGGGGCCGGCGCGGCTGCCGCTGAGGAACTGGGCGACGACGGGCTCGGTGCTGGTGAGGAGCAGTTCGCGGGGGCCGAAGGTGACGAGCCTGCGGCGGAAGAGCATGCCCATGTTGTCGGGCACGGTGTTCGCGATCTCCAGGTTGTGCGTGACGATCAGCATCGTCGCGTCGATCTGCGCGTTGAGATCGATCAGGAGCTGCGAGAGGTACGAGGTGCGGACCGGGTCGAGGCCGGAGTCCGGCTCGTCGATCAGGATGATCTCGGGGTCGAGCACCAGCGCGCGGGCGAGACCGGCGCGCTTGCGCATACCGCCGGATATCTCGCCGGGGAGCTTGCGCTCCGCGCTGGCGAGACCCACCATCTCCATCCGCTCCATCACGATCTTGCGGATCTCGGATTCTTTCTTCTTCGTGTGCTCGCGGAGCGGGAACGCGATGTTGTCGAAGAGATTCATCGACCCGAACAGCGCGCCGTCCTGGAACATGAGGCCGAACTTCTTGCGGGCCTCGAAGACGTCACGGACCGGGCTGTTGACCATGTCCACGCCATCGACGAGCACACGCCCGCGCTCCGGCCGCAGAAGCCCGACCAGGGACTTCAGGAAGACGGTCTTGCCGGTTCCGGACGGGCCGAGCATGACACTGACCTCTCCAGCAGGCAGTGTGAGCGTCACATCTTCCCAGATGTTCTGCTTTCCGAAGGACTTCGTCAGACCTTCGATGATGACTTCAGTACCCATCACACCTCCCGGGGATGAATCAGTGCTCGGGCAGACTCGGAATGTGCTCTTCCGTACAGGGGTCGCACAGCTCGCCTTGGTTGAATTCGATGTGGTTGCCGGGCCCGGAGATGGTAGCCGTCAGGAGCGCGTCGAGATCCTCACCGTTCGCGTTGCACCCGGTGAAGGGGGGAATCTCGACCTCGCCGCTCAGGCGACCGCCGCCGAACACGTCGTAGCCCTCTCCGGCCTCGAGGAAGACCTCGATCGGCTCGGCGGTGCGGCAGTTCGACCCCACCGCGAGCGGCACACCGTTGACCTCGATGTCGCTGAGACGCAGGGTCTGGTGGAAACCGATGGTAGTGGTGGGCTCGGGGTGCGCGTTGTTCTGCCAGGTGACCAGGGTCGCCAGGTCGCTGTCGAACTCGACCGTCGCGCTGACCGGGGCGAACCCGAAGCTGAGGAAGGTCGACCTGGCGGCGGGAAAGCGGAGCTGGACCACTGTGTACTGGGCGAAGTAGCCCTCGCCGCCGCTGCCGAACGAGTGGGCCGGCATCACGCTGGCCGTCTGCGGGTTCCTCGCCGGGTCGTTGACGATCATCGCGCCATTCTGCTTGGCGACATTGGCGAACCCGGCGGAGTAGACGCACTGGGGCTCGGGGGCGCCGGGTTCCACGGTGACCTCACCGGTACCCGGAGGGGGCTCGGGGATCCAGCGCGGGTCGGGCTGGGCCGACGCGGGCAGCGAGGGACAGCTCTGCGCCAGCGGGCGGACGTCCTCGGCCTCCGGCTGCGCGCCGTCCCGGGACTGGCCCTCCACCTCGGGGGCCGCCTGGGCAGCCGCCGAGTTCTCTTCCTCACCGCCCGTGACCTCGACCGTGGCCAGGTGGCGGGCTTCCTCCGCCTGGCTCGGGTCGGGGGCGCACTCGACGCGTGAGGGGGACTCGGCGCCGTCGGACTGGAAGGTGAGGACAAGGTCACCGGCCGAGAAGGTCACGTCGCCGGGGGCGGCGGGGGTGATCTCGGGTCCGGCGCCGTGGTAGGTCACCGACAGGGCCTCGCCGTCGGCCGGCGCGGGCGACTGCTCCGCGCTGAGGACCGGCCACTGGGCCTGCGCGGTCTCGCCGTTCTGTGTGACCGGCGTGGTGAGCGTGGCCTCGCCGCTGAAACTCTCCGCCTCCGCAGCGAGCAGCTCGCCCGCCGCGTCCTGCGGCAGGGTCACGCTGAGGGTCATGTCACCGGGAGCGAACGGGCGGCCGGGTTCGCCGGCCACGGGGAAGACGCCGGCGAAGCCAACCTCGACCGCCCGGCTGCCGGTGGTGAACCCACACTGGTAGGCGACCGTCCTGTCCACGTCCTGGTCGTCGCTGGCCGAACCCTGAGCCTGGAAGTAGCCGATCACCAGAGCACCGACCCCGGCGACAGCGGCAACACGCACCGCTCGGCGTCGGCTGACTGCACCCTGCATCTTTGCTCCTCGGCGACGACCGGCTCGGACGGGGAATATGACGAACGAGCTCTGCGACCGGGGCGATTGGCTCCGGCGGCAACTCGCGGATGGGACGTTACGTACGGGTAACCTCAAGCGCAATGGCCATCAACAAGAATCCACGTAAGACTTTCAAGGCGCAGATTTGTCTTGTCGTCCCACTGAGCGGGAGCCAGGGGTCGCTTGTCAAGGGGTGAGCATGTTCCGTCCGACGGGTTGACACGGCGCGTCGGAGGTTGAACGTAGTTCGGCATGTCCTAACTACTGCGCTATGGCCCCAACGTGGTCTATGTTGCTGCGAGCTACGGCGCGCCTATGGACGTTGACGCGGCGGAGCCACCGGCCGCGATCAAAGACGATCCGCGGACGCCGTCGGCCGGATCGCCGCAGGCCATCCGGTTGTCGGAGGTCCGCCCTGGGCGGAGTAAGGGGCGAGAGATGACTACCAGCGCGACCAAGCCAGAGGTGTTCGAGCCACTGGGTCCGATTCCCAAGGAGCTCGCGACGATCATGCGGCCGGAGCTCCCGAGCCTGATCCGGGAGATCGGCGAGGAGATCCGGCGAGCCATACCTGAGCACACCAAGTTCCTGAACGGTCCGTACGGCCGGGCGATCCAGGCGTGCGTCGAACAGATCCTCATTACATTCGTGGAGCAGGTGAACGATCCTTCCGCCTCCACCGCGCGCCGCGACGAGATGTGCAGAAGGCTCGGCCGCTGCGAGGCCCTCTCGGGCCACTCGCTGGACACCCTCCGGGCGTCGTTCCAGATCGGGGCCCGCGTCGCCCTGCGCCGCGCCAAGCGGATCGGCAAGCGCTACAGCCTGTCCCCCAGCCTCATGCTGTCCTTCGCGGATGCCTTGTTCGCGTACGTGGACGAGCTGGTGGAGGTCTCGCGCGAAGGTTATGTGGCCATCAAGGCACAGACCGAGCTGAACGAGCAGATGGAGAACGAGCGCCGGCGCCTGCTGCGCCTGGTCCTCGCCGGCCCCGCCGCCCCCCGGGCGAAGGTCACCGAGCTGGCCGACCGCACCGGCTGGCCGCTGCCCGACGAGGTCACCCTCGTCGCCCTGGCACCCGACCCGCAGCTCATGCGCGAGGAACTGGACGCGGACGCGCTCGTCGACCTGACCGACCCGCAGCCACACCTGCTGCTCCCCGGGCCGATGGACGACCTGCGCCACGCCTCGCTGGAGACCGCGCTCTCCAGCACCCGCGCCGTCATCGGCCTCACCGTTCCGCTGGACGACGCCGGAGACTCGCTGCGCTGGGCCCGCCAGGCCCTTCAGCTCGCCGAGACCGGCATCATCGACGCGCCCGGACCGCTGATCCAGTGCGACGAGCACCTGGTCACGCTCTGGCTGCTGTCCGACCCGGCCCTGACGGAGCAGCTCGCGCGCCGGCAGCTCGCGCCCCTGGCGGAGCTGACCGAGACCCAGCGGGAGCGGCTGATCGAGACGCTGCGTGCGTGGCACACCACCCGCGGCAACGCGGTCGAGATGGCCGACCTTCTCCACCTGCACCCGCAGACCGTCCGGTACCGGATGCGGAACCTGGAGCGGATCTTCGGCTCCCGGCGGCTGAGCGACCCCGACCAGCGGTTCGCCACGGAATCCGTGCTGCGGGCCCTGCAGTTGCGGGAGAAGGCCACCGTTCTGCCGCTGGCCCGGCAGCTCCGGCCCGCGCAGGACCGGTCACTGAGCCGCACGTACGGCTGAGCAACTGACGGCATCGGTTTTGTCACCGGATGACAAACGGGGCCTGAGCGCCGCAATTCCGGTGACGGAACCTTGTCCTCGAACTCGTGGGTAAGTAGCGTCATCGAGCGCTCACCAATTCACGAAGGAGAGGAATATGGTGCGACGTCTTATTACCGGCCTGACGCTGGTGTCACTGGCCGGGATGACGCTGGTCGGCTGTGGCTCGGATAGCGATGACGAATCGGGTGTCGATTCGGAAGCCCTGGAGTGGGCGGAAAACTTCTGCAGCCACGTTCAGGAAGGCTCCGACGCGTTGAGCCTTCCCGAGGCCACCACCACCGACCCCGCGCAGACCCGGGACGACTATGTGGGGTTCCTCAACGACGTGGCGGCACAGCTCGACGCCATCGGCCAGGACATCGAGAGCGACGGTCCCCCTCCCGTCGTGAACGGCCAGGAGTCCTACGACGCGGCGATGGACGAGCTCAACGAGGCCCGGGAGGCGCTCGACGCGGCGACCACCCAGCTGGAGGAGGCCGAGGTCGAGGACGAGGAGAGCCTGACGGCGGCCCTGGAGGCGGCCGGCGAGAGCATGGCCGATGTCCAGGCGTACGGCGGTCCGGAGGCGACCTTCCGGAACAACCCGGATATCGAGGCCGCCCTCAATGAGGCGGAGAACTGCGAAAGCCTCTGACCTCTTCCCCACTCTTCACTTCAGTGAACCGGCCCCCCCCGCGGATGCGGGGCGGGCCGGTTACTTTTTTGTTTGCGCTATTTCGATCTGATCCGAAGGCCCGAATCGATTAGGACTTCGGGGTCAGGTCGACGGTGACCGTGTTGTCCGGGCCGGCCACGAACGGGCTGATGAAGCCGTTGAGCGGGCCACAGTTCTGGACGGCAGACAGGGCGTAGGTGCCCGTCAGCTCGCCACCCGCCAGCGGGTCGAAGAACTCGTCCGTGGACTGGAGGTCGATCACCGAGGGCTCGGCGGTACGGCAGTTCTCACCGCCGCCGATCGGGAAGCCGAACACCTTCACCTTGGGGAGGAAGACGTTCATGGTCGAGCTGGAGTTGAGCTGACCGTCGACCAGCGAACCCGTGGTGGAGCCGACCTGCTGGAACTTGATGTCGGCGGTAACCGGCAGGAAGCCCAGGATCCGGAAGTGGCCCTTGGTCGGGTTCAGGTTGAGGTCGGCGTCGAAGTGACCGGTACCCATGTCGAACAGGGCGTCCAGGTCACCGTTCAGCCGGACGTCACCGTTGGCGGCACCGATGTGCGAGCTGCCCCGCAGGTTGTAGCCGTACTCGATGGGCTCACCGGGGTCGGTGGGGTCCGTCGGGTCGCTCGGGTCCGAGGGGTCGGACGGGTCACTGGGGTCCGTCGGGTCGCTCGGGTCCGAGGGGTCACTCGGGTCCGTCGGGTCCGTCGGGTCCGTCGGGTCCGAGGGGTCGGACGGGTCACTGGGGTCCGTCGGGTCACTCGGGTCGGACGGGTCCGTCGGGTCACTCGGGTCCGAAGGATCGGACGGGTCCGTCGGATCGGTCGAACCGTCGGTGACCTCGAACTCGGCCAGGA
>NZ_JBPQTQ010000111.1:0-21715 GCF_051386415.1 Streptomyces sp. URMC 129 | reverse complement strand
GGGGAAGAACCAGAAAGAACCAGCGGGAAGGCGGGGCCCGGGGGTCAGCGGCCCCGGCGCTGGACGTTGCCCTTCGGCATCCGCATGCCCTTCGGCATCGGCCCCTTCGGCAGCGGCAGGTTGTTCATCAGGTCGCCCATCGCCCGCAGGCGGTCGTTGACCTCCGTCACCCGCGCGCCCGGGAGGACGCGGGGCAGCTTCAGGATCTTCTGGCGGAGCTTCTGGAGCTCCACCTGGCCCTCGCCCTTGCCCACGATCATGTCGTGCACCGGGACGTCCGAGACCACCCGGTTCATCCGCCGCTTCTCGGCGGCCATCAGCGTCTTCAGCCGGTTCGGGTTGCCCTCGCCGATCAGCACCACGCCGTACTTGCCGACCGCGCGGTGCACCACGTCCTGGTTGCGGTTGATCGCCACGGCCGGGGTGAACGCCACGCCCCGGCGCATGTTCTCCAGCACCGCCGCTGCCGCGCCCGGCTGGCCCTCCATCTGGCTGAACGCCGCGCGCTCCGCACGCCGCCCGAAGACGATCGCCGTCGCCAGCAGGCCGACCAGGGCGCCGAGAATGCCCAGGTAAACGGGGTGACCGAGCAGGAAACCGATGGCGAGGACAACACCGAAGGTGCCCAGCCCGACTGCCGAGATGACCCACCCGATCCAGCGGTCGGCCCGCCTGGTCATCTTGTAGGTCAGAGCGATCTGCTTCAGCCGCCCCGGGTTTTCGGAATCCTGTTCCTTTTCCTTCCTCGCCATGCGGCAAGTCTACGGGGCGACGGATCCCCGCCACGCACCGGCCGGAGGCGGGAGGGCGGGCCGCTCCTCGCGCCGGGCCACCGCCCGCAGCGCCCGCTCCGCCTCGGCGCGGACCTCCGCGCGTGCCCGGTCCTCCTGGACCGCCGCCCAGGCGTTCCGCACGGCCCGGTGGCGGCCCCGGCGCAGCAGCACCTCGTCGAGGGTCCGCAGGGCGCCGGTCACGGTCGGACGTGCCGGACCGACGAAGTGCATGGTCAGTCCCCTCCCGGGCGGGTCGAACGGGCCGAACAGGTCAGACAGATCGGACGGGCCGAACGGATCGAACAGGCCGAACGGATCGGACGCCGCCGGACACCGTGCTTCTATCGTTATCGGACGGCATTACCAGCCGATGACCTCGGGGTCACGACCGGAGGAAAACGACGTCACGCCGCCGGCGCCGCCCGCCGCTCGATCGCCTGCTGGTACAGCCGGCCCGCCCGGTACGACGAACGGACCAGCGGCCCGGACAGCACGCCCGCGAAGCCGATCTCCTCGGCCTCCTCCCGCAGCTCCACGAACTCCTCCGGCTTCACCCACCGCTCCACCGGGTGGTGCCGGGGCGTCGGCCGCAGGTACTGCGTGATGGTGATCAGCTCGCACCCGGCCGCGTGCAGGTCGCGCAGCGCCGCGCTGACCTCCTCGCGGGTCTCGCCCAGGCCGAGGATCAGGTTCGACTTGGTGACCAGGCCCTCCTCGCGGGCCAGCGTCAGCACCCGCAGCGACCGCTCGTACCGGAACGCCGGACGGATCCGCTTGAAGATCCGGGGCACCGTCTCCACGTTGTGCGCCAGCACCTCGGGCCGGGCCGAGAAGACCTCCGCGAGCTGTCCGGGCACCGCGTTGAAGTCGGGGATCAGCAGCTCCACCCCGGTGTCCGGCATCAGGCCGTGGATCTGGCGGACGGTCTCCGCGTACAGCCAGGCGCCGCCGTCCGGCAGGTCGTCGCGCGCGACACCCGTCACCGTCGCGTACCGCAGCTCCATCTGCCGGACCGACTCCGCGACCCGGCGCGGCTCGTCGCGGTCGAACGCGGCCGGCTTGCCCGTGTCGATCTGGCAGAAGTCGCACCGCCGGGTGCACTGCTCGCCGCCGATGAGGAACGTGGCCTCCCGGTCCTCCCAGCACTCGAAGATGTTGGGGCAGCCGGCCTCCTGGCAGACGGTGTGCAGGCCCTCCCGCTTCACCAGACCCTGCAGCGCCTGGTACTCCGGGCCCATCCTCGCCCGCGTCTTGATCCACTCGGGCTTGCGTTCGATCGGGGTCTGGCTGTTCCGGACCTCCAGGCGAAGCATCTTGCGACCGTCAGGCGCGACAGCGGACACGTCCGGCTCCCTACCTACCACTACCACTTACGAATCCTCGGCGAACACCAGCGTACGCCTGTGTTTGTTGAAGACCTCGGGAGCCGGGACGGGCTTCACACCGCGCGCGGCAGCGGCACGGCGGCTCCGAGCACCGCGCCCAGATGCTTCTCCACCATCGGCAGCACCTCCGCGACCGGGACCGTCCGGCCCAGCTCCTGCGACAGCGACGTGACGCCCGCGTCCCGGATCCCGCACGGGATGATCCGGTCGAACCAGGTGTTGTCCGGGTCGCAGTTGAGCGAGAACCCGTGCATCGTCACGCCCTTCGCCACCCGGATGCCGATCGCGCACAGCTTGCGGTCCTCGCCGCGCTGCCCGGCGTTCGACGGGGCGTACTCGGGGCCGCTGAAGCGAGGGTCGAACTCCTCGTCGTGCAGCCTGGGGTCGAAGTCCAGCGACAGGCCGCCCAGCGCGCCCGCCGCCCGCTCGCGGCCGTCGTCGACGCTCTCGCCCAGCACCCACACCCCGCTGCGGCCCTCGACCCGGGTCGTCTCCAGCCCGAACTCGGCACAGACCCGGATGATCGCCTCCTCCAGCCGCCGCACGTGCGCCACCACGTCGACCGGGCGGGGCAGTTTGACGATCGGATAACCGACGAGCTGGCCCGGGCCGTGCCAGGTGATCTTCCCGCCCCGGTCGACGTCGATGACCGGGGTGCCGTCCAGGGGCCGTTCGCTGTCCTCGGTCCTGCGTCCGGCCGTGTACACGGGCTGGTGCTCCAGCAGCAGACACGTGTCCGGAATCTCGTCCGCGAACCGGGCGGTGTGCACCCGCCGCTGCTCCTGCCACGCCGCGTGGTACTCCACGGCCTCGGCCCCGAACCCCAGATGGACAAACCGCAGCTCGCTCACGCGACTGCTCCTTCGTTTCGCACAAACGCTCTGTTCGAGTGTCGACCCCACTCTAAGCCTCCGGGCCGCCAATCCTCCGGCGCCCCCGGGCTCACACATATGGATGAATCCTCCGTCCAGGAGCCGATGAAACCGGGCAGGACCGTTACATTCGCGCCGTTCCAGCCGCACAGCCGTAAGGCAGGAGACCGCATCGCCGATGTCCACGGAACGACCCGGAGGCCCGGCCTCCGCCACGCAATCCACCCCACCGCGCACGCCGAACCGCCAGCTCGCGGCGCTCATCGCCGAGGCCGGCTTCTCCCACGCCGGGCTGGCCAGACGCGTCGACCAGCTCGGCCTCGAACACGGCCTCGATCTCCGGTACGACAAGACGTCGGTCACCCGCTGGCTGCGCGGTCAGCGCCCGCGCGGCACCACGCCCGCGCTCATCGCGGAAGTGTTCACCCGGCGCCTCGGCCGCCGGCTCTCCGCGCAGGACCTCGGCCTGGAGGCGTGCGCCCCGGTCTACGCCGGGCTGGAGTTCGCCGCCAGCCCGGCGGAGGCGGTGGACATCGTGGCCGGGCTGTGGCGCAAGGACTCCGGGAGCTACGCGGAGCTGCGGAAGATCGCGTTCACCCCGGCCGGGCTCGTCGTGCCCAGCCGGGACTGGCTCATCGGCCGCCCCGACGAGCGCGTGGCGCGCGGCGACCCCGCCGAGGGCGGCCCGGCGGGCGGGGACGGCCCGCAGGGGCACCACCCGGTCGGCCCCCCGGGGACGCACCACGCCCCGCCGCCGCACCCGCAGCGCCCCACCGTCCGCGTCCCGGAGCAGGCGCGCGGCCTGGGCCGCCCGCCCGGTCCGCCCGGCGCCCCGCGCCCGGGACCGCCCGCGGTCCCGGGCCGGGCCGGCCAGCTCGACCGGGTCGAACGCGGCCCGGGGCAGCGCGTCACCGCCAGTGACATCGCGGCCCTCCGCTCGGTCGCCGACCTCTTCCGCACCCTGGACCAGGCGTACGGCGGCGGCCACGCCCGCCAGGCCCTGGTCCGGTATCTGGAGCACGAGCTGGAGCCGATGCTGCGCGGCAGCTACGGCGAGCAGACCGGCCGGCGCCTGTTCTCCGCCGCCGCCGACCTCACCCGGCTCGCCGGGTGGACGGCGTACGACATCGCCGCGCACGGCCTGGCCCAGCGGTATTTCGTGCAGGCCCTGCGGCTGGCCCAGGCGGCCGGGGACCGCAGCTACGGCAGCTACGTGCTGGTGTCGATGAGCAGGCAGGCGGTCTACCTGGGCCACGGCAGGGAGGCCGTGCAGCTCGCGCGCGTCGCCCAGCAGGGCATGGCCAGCTCGGTCGCGCCCGTCGTGCAGGCCCTGCTGCACGCCGTCGAGGCGCGCGGCCACGGGCTGCTCGGGGAGGTCCGCTCCTGCACCGCGGCGCTCGCCAGGGCGGAGCGCGCCCTGGAGTCCGCGCGGCCCGGCGACGACGCGCCGGCCTGGGCCCGGTTCTTCGACGAGGCGCAGCTGGCGGACGAGTTCGGGCACTGCCACCGCGACCTCCAGCAGTACCGCGCGGCGGCCCGGCACGCGGAGCGCTCGCTCCAGCTCCGCGGCCCGGCGTACGCCCGCAGCAGGCTGTTCTGCCGGGTGGTGCTGGCCTGCGCCCGGCTCGGCCTCGGTGACGTGGACCAGGCGTGCACGCTGGCCGCGGAGGCGGCGCAGCAGGCCACCGAGATGCGCTCGGTGCGCGCCCACGAGTACCTCCAGGACTTCGAACGGCGCCTGGAGCCGTTCCGCGACGCGGCGGCCGTCCGGACGTACCGGGAGAAGGTCGCCGCGCTCGCGTGACGACGACCTTCCCCGCCGGACGACGCGCTACGGGACGACCGCCACGGTCGTCGGCTCCGCCGCGACCGGTTCCGGCGCGGTCGTGTCCGCCGCGGCCGTGTCCGGTGCGGTCGCCGTGGGCCGTATCCGGGCGTCGGCCAGCAGGGCCGCCGCCGCGCGCCGGGCCGAGGCGAGGTCCCCGGCGAGCCCCGGCGTGTCCCGGTGATCGCCGCAGATGTAGAGACCGTCCAGCAGCCGGACCGGGCGGACCCCGGCGTACGGGGGCGGCGCGACGGGCACCGCGCGCGGGTCGTGGTGGGAGGCCAGCAGCTCCCAGTCGTCGGCCGCCGTGTCGTACATCTCGCTCAACTGGGGCCGGGCCGCCTTGTCCAGCAGCTCGGCCGGCTCACCGGCCCGCACGCCGAGCACCACCGAGGTCACCAGCGTCCGCCCGGCCGGAGCCCGCGACGGATCGGCCGCCGAGACCGCGCAGGTGTGCGAGACCGGTCCGCGCCCGGCCGCGTCCACGATCAGCGTGGCGCCCGGCGGCAGCGTGCCGTCGGCGGCGTGGTGCATCACCGTGACCGGGTGGAATCCCGGCACGCGCAGCCCCGGCAGCAGCCGCGCGGCGGCCTCGGCACCGGTGGCCACGACCACCGCCCGGCAGTGGAACGTGCCGTGGTCCCGCGTCTCCACGGCCGTCGTGGCGACGGACACGGCCCGTACGCCGGTGTGGACCGAGCCGGGCGGCAGACCGGCCGCGAGCAGTTCGGGCAGCGCGGCGGCACCCCCGGCGGGCAGGCTCAGCCCGCGCCGGGCGAACGCGCGCAGCGCCAGGTCACCGACGTGGCTGGAGGTGGCCAGCTCGGCGTCGTGGAGGAGCGCGGACAGCAGCGGGCGCAGCGCGCCCTCGGCTATCCGGGGCGGGACGGCCCGGGCGGCCAGCGCCTCGGCCGCGGTCAGCTCGGGGCGCGCGCGCAGCCGCGCGTCGGGACAGCGGCCCAGCCCGGTCAGGCTGGCCCGCAGCCAGCTCTGGTCGGCGGACAGGGCGGACGGACGCGGGGCGGTGCGCCCCGCGGCGGTGGACCGGGCCTCGTGCCGGTGGCCGGTGTCCTGGCCGATCCGCTGGGTGTGGCCCGCGCCGTGCAGCAGCACGCCGCCGGTCAGGCGCCGCACGGCCAGCGGGCGCGGCAGCCGCCGCAGGTCGGGGGAGTCGGGGAGCGGGAGCTGGGCGGCGCGGTCGAGGCGGAAGCCGTCCCGGTGCTCGGTGGCCATCCGGCCGCCGATCCGGTCGTCGGCCTCCAGGACGGTCACGGTGAGCCCGGCGGTGCTCAGGTGCAGGGCGGCGGCAAGCCCGGCCGGTCCGCCCCCGATGATGACGATGTCGGATTCCTGATCAGAGGACGCGTGGCGCGTCCGGCTGCTGAGCACGTGGCCTCCCGGTGAGGGGTCGGTGCATCGGAGCGGCGGGATCGTTGGCCAGGGTGTGGCCTTGAGTGCTGATGCCCGTTTGCGCGGGGACAATTCCCGACCGGAGCCGACCTTCTCACGCGGGGTGAAATGCGGCAGAGCGCACAGACCCGGGCATGGGCGCACGCGGGTCGCACTTCGGTGCGCCGGGAACGGGTTCGGCGGTCAGGCGTCGGTTCGGTCGTCGGTTCGGGTGTCGTCGGCCAGTGCCGCCCGCACCGCGTCCTCGACGGTGGGGTGGGCGAACGTGAAACCCGCCGCCAGCAGCCGCGCCGGCAGCACGCGCTGACTGCTCAGCACGTCCTGGGCGAACTCCCCGAGCACCAGCCGCAGCACCGGCGCCGGAACGGGGAGGACCGCGGGCCGGCGCAGCGCGCGGGCCATGACCCGGGTCACCTCACGGTTGGTCGCGGGCCGCGGGCCGGTGAAGTTGACCGGGCCGGACAGGTCGCTCGCGTCCATGAGGAACCGGAGGGCAGCGAGGTGGTCGTGGAGCGAGATCGCGCTCCAGAACTGCCGGCCGTTCCCCAGCCGGCCGCCGATCCCGGCCCGGAAGACGGGGAAGAGCCGTCCCCAGGCGCCGCCGGAGCGGGCCACGACCAGCCCGGTGCGGATGAACGCGGTCCGCACCCCGGCCCGTACGGCGGGACCGGCCGCCTCCTCCCACTCGCGCGCCAGCTCCGCGAGAAAGCCCTCGCCGGGCGGGGCGTCCTCGTCCACGGCCCGGTCGCCGGTGTCGCCGTAGAAGCCGATCGCGCTGCCCGACAGGAAGACCCGCGGCGGCTCGTGCTGCGCGGCGATGGCGGTGGCGAGGGCGGCGGTGCCCAGCACACGGCTGTCGCGCAGCTCCCGTTTGTAGCGCTCGGTCCAGCGGTGGTCGGCGACGCCCGCGCCCGCCATGTGCACCACCGCGTCGCAGCCGCGGACGGCCGTCGCGGTCAGCTCCGGGTCCTTGCCGGTGGGGTCCCAGCGGGCCTCGTCCGGGGCGGCCGGCGGCCGGCGCACCAGCCGCACGACGTCGCGGCCCTCCGCGCGCAGGGCGGCGGCCAGGGCGCCGCCGATGAGACCGTTGGTTCCGGTGACGGCGACGCGGTGCGGGCGGGGCTCCGGCGGACGTGGCTCCATGGAGCCATTTTCGGGGATCAGGACACCGCGCGGTCCGCCGGGGTCCCCGGCAGCCGGAACCGCGCCCACAGGCGCGGGCAGAGCGCGGCCAGGGCGGCCGGGTCGTCCAGGTCGACGGGCTCGCCCGCCGGTTCCGCCGGTGGCTCGGGCAGCCCGAGCGCGGGCAGTTCGGTGCCGGTGAGCTGCTCGTACGCGTCGTACGCGGCGTAGCCGATCTCCTCCGCCTCGCCGCCCGTCGCCGGGTCGAAGTCCGGCGGCAGCAGGTCCGCCAGGGCGTCCGGCTCGTGCAGGGTGCCTTCGAGGACGGGGCGGCCCTGGCTGATCAGCCAGCACCGGAAGTTCTCGAAGACGTCCTCGCCGGCGCTGTCGAGCAGCACCCGGGCGGCGGCCCACACGTCCCACCGGTAGGCGCGGTTGAACCGCGCCTCGAAGTGGCGGGCGAAATCGGTGACGGCCACGGGGTCGAGCGCGGTGAGCCGTTCGACCATGAGGTCGGCGTGCGCGTCCGGATCGCCGCCCGCGGCCTCCCGGGTGCCGTCGACGATCTCCCAGAACTCCGTCTCGTCCATCACGGCAACAGCATCGGCGCTGCGCGGCCCGCCCGCACGCGGAAGACACCCCGGAAAGCCGGACAGGGGTTGTCGGGTATGGGTGGGAGGGTCGGCCCATGAGCACAGGAGAAGAGCTGAGGGGCAGGATCGCCCTGGTCGCGGGCGCGACGCGGGGCGCGGGACGGGCGATGGCGGTGGCCCTGGGGGAGGCCGGGGCGACGGTCTACGTGACGGGCCGCACGACGCGGACGGCGGTGAGCGAGGTGGGCCGGAGCACCGAGACGATCGAGGAGACGGCCGACCTGGTCACGGCGGCGGGCGGCGAGGGCATCGCGGTGCCGACCGACCACCTGGAGCCGGCGCAGGTCAGGGCGCTGACGGAACGGATCGACCACGACCACGGGCGGCTGGACATCCTGATCAACGACGTGTGGGGCGGCGACCATCTGCTGGAGTTCCCGTTCGGCGGGAAGATGTGGGAGTACGGCCTGGACAAGGGGCTGCGGATGCTGCGGCTCGGCGTCGAGACCCACATCGTGACCAGCCACTTCGCCCTGCCGCTGCTGGTGCGCCGGCCGGGCGGCCTGGTGATCGAGGTGACGGACGGGACGGCCGAGTCGAACCGGACGTACCGCGAGCAGTTCTACTACGACCTCGCGAAGACGGCGCCGATCCGGATGGCGTACGCGCTGGGCGAGGAACTGCGGGACCTGGGCTGCACGGCGGTCGCGCTCACCCCCGGGTGGCTGCGGTCGGAGGCGATGCTCGACACGTACTTCAAGGTGACCGAGGAGACCTGGCGGGACGGGATCGCCCAGGACCCGGCGTTCGCGATCTCCGAGTCCCCCGCCTACGTGGGCCGCGCGGCGGCGGCCCTGGCCACCGACCCCGAGGTGGCCCGCTGGAACGGCCGGTCCCTGTCGAGCGGCGGCCTGGCGAAGGTCTACGGCTTCACCGACACCGACGGCTCCCGCCCGGACGCCTGGAGCTACCTGGCCGCCAAGGCGAAAGACCCCACCACGAACGCAGCCGACTACCGCTGAGCCTCCCCGCCCACCCGCCCGCCCTGCGGCTTGCCTGCGGGCGGCGCCCATGCTCTTTGTCCTGTCCGGAAGCTTCAGAGCACCCGCATGACGTGGTGGCCGTTCTCGTTACTCGGAGGTCGAACCGCCGTGTACGAGGCGTCCGTCCGACCAGAGGGATTCGACGTGCGAGGCGAAGCGGTCGAACAGGCCGTCGTCCTGGAGGCGTCGCAGGTGGAGCATGGGTGAGTCGTGGCCCGCGAGGTTCGCCAAGTGCGGGGTGACGAGCATCTGTTCGTCGAAGCGGAAGACGGACAGGGAGACGTGCTGCTCGGCATCGCTGTAGCGGGCTTCCAGGCCGTCGACCCCGGCCAGACGGTCCAGGTGTTCCAGGGTCATGCGGATGCGGGTGGAGACGGTCAGGGCCGTTTGCTCCACCGCCTCTCGCCGTCTTGTGATGTCGGAGTCGGGGTCACCGAGCAGGAAACGGACGGTGGTCCCGCTCTTTGCCTTCTTCTTCAGGATCGTCGCGAGGTTCGAGTGGTCGAGCCAGAGGAAGTAGTTGGTGTACCCGGCGAACGTCAGCTCCTTCCTGGCGTTCGTGATCAGCCCGCGCCAGACTGACGAGGAGCAGGCGGAACGGTAGGGATAGACCGAGACCACCTCTCGGTCAGGCCCTGTCTTCATCACCGCTTTCGCGGCGGCGGGCCACAACACGGATACCTCCACTCCTAGCCGCTCGGCCACAGCGACTCGGGTCTCGGGGCGCGGGACCCGCCCCTCGTAGAGCCACCTGTCAACCGTACGGTCCTCCACCCGGCAGGCGCGGGCCAGTTGCCGTGCCGGTTCTGGTGACCCTTGAGGTCGATGCCGCCACTGTGTGGCGCCCCCGCTCCCCGGCCGACACGCCCCCGCTCAACCCCGCCCGGACACACACGCAAAGAGGCCCCGCCCATCCGGCGAGAGGAATGAATTCCGGATGGACGGAGCCATGATGATGTCCTCACCGCGTCATTGCGACGCGGCACCCCAGTCAAGGGGCGGACCGGGGCGGGAGCACCCAAGCGCGTCCGCTCAGGCCGTGACACGTCTGCCACCGCTCGGGGCTTGTCCGGTCGGGAACACCACCAGCCCACACGGCCAGAAGGGGCCGTCAAGTACCTCTGATCCGTGCGGGAGTCGAAGAACCGGACTGGACGGTCTCTACGTCAGCGGCGGCGGAACGCGCCGCCTCGACAGCAGCCACTCCGTAGATGAGCGCGCCGCAGTCCGCGCACTGCTGCCCATCCGACACGTCCACAAGCTGCCCTAAATGCGGGCATGCCCGGTAGCCAGGACTGCCGGACAGCTGCACATCAGGCACACGCGGCTCCCGGCGTGCCGATCGCCGCCAGGGCGGCGCGCAGCGGCACGGGATCGGTCAGGCAGTCCCCCACCGGAGGCAGCAGCCATCGCGGCAGCGGCAGAATCGTCCCACTCGCAGGCGGGACAGCGATGTGTTGGCCGAAGCCCAGCACGGCCATACCCGGCAGATGCCAGTCGTCGCCCGCACCTGGCGCGATCAGCCAGAACCAGTTCACCGGCCCCTGAATGACCGGCCCAGAGGCCCGGTTGAGCCGGGCCAGCACGAACGGCGCGTTCCGCTGTGGCACGCGCACCGCATCGAACCACTTCCCGCACAGCACCGCCTGCGTACCCTCCTCCGACGAGGGCACCCATTCGGATGATTCCCCGAATGCGGGCACCTTGCCGTTAATCTGATCCACGTCGACGCTCCTCGCAGCGTTGGCCACACCCCCGGGCCGTTCGCGCGGTCGCGGGGGTCTCTACGCCGCTAGACCTTCGCGCAATGTGATCCTGGTTCCCATCCGGTGCCCCTATAGGACCGCCCTATATTTGAAGCATGGGAGACCTGATCGGGGATCTGTGGACTCACCCGCAGCTCGTGACCGCAGTCATCAGCGAGGACTGGGGGATGTTCTTCCGTATCTACCGGAGACTCACCGGCCTGAGTCAGACCGCGCTGGGGGAACGGGTCCAGCTCGCCCAGTCCGACGTGTCCGACATCGAACGCGGTCGTCGCAAGGTGACGTCCTCGGAGGTCCGCCAGCGCATCGTGACCGGTCTCCGCATCCCTGCGGAAATACTCGCCCCCGAGACACGGCCGGACCCCGCCCCGGTGCCTGGACTGGCTCTACCCGGAGCAGCGCCCGACGAGGATCTGTTGATGCGTGTGACGAGTGTCGTGAACGATTCACGGCCTGTGGACACGCCAACGCTGGACTGGCTGGACCGACTGCTAGCGGAGCATCGGCGTGCTGAGGACTTCATCGGCTCCCGCCCGCTCCTGGATGTGATGCGGCAGCAACTGCGGACGGTCGTCAACCTGTACGCGGGCGCCCGTGGCGCCCTGGCCGACCGCATCGTTCGGCTGGCCGCCGAGCACGCGCAGTTCCTCGCATGGATGGCGCAAGATCAGGACGATGCGGCCACGGCGCTGGCCTGGTACGACCGTTCCCACGAATGGGCGCTGGAGGCCGGAGACGCCAATATGGCCGCGACGACACTCAACATGAAAGCGCACCTCGCTTGGTCCAAAGGGCGGGCCATAAGGTGTATTCGACTGTCAGAAGCGGCACGGTGGTCGGCGCCCGGCACATCGCTCGGCGTTCAGGGCATGGCAACGCAGATGAAGGCCCGCGGGCTTGCGCTCAACGGCGAGGCAGACGACGCCCGTCGCCTTCTGGACGAGGCACAGGATCTCGTCAGCAGGGCAGCCGAACACCCCGAAGACGAACCTGTCTGGATGTACTTCTACGACGAGACGTGGTTCATCATGCAACGCGGCATGGCAGCACTGCACTTGCATGACTGGCCTGCAGCAGTGGATCACCTCACGGTCGGCATCGAAGCGCTGCCGGACGAGTACCGACGCGACAAGGCATGGTTCCGCGCATGTCTGGCACACGCCCTCGCCGGAGCCGGGGAACCCGAACAGGCTGTCTCTATCGCCGTCGCGACCATCCCTGACGCGGCAGCAGTTGGCCGCCCACACTCATGGAACGAACTGCACACCGCAGCCGCCATACTGCTGCGCAAAGGGGCCAAGGAAGGTCCTCAACTGACCTCAGCGCTAAGAGAGTACGACTGACTTCATCTCCCGTGGGGACGACGGCTGAAGATTTCGACCAAACGAAGCGCTCTTCGGGCGGGGGCGGGTGGCCTCCGAGACTTTAGGCAGCCACCGGGGGGCGAGCCTCGAAGAGCGGGGGGCCCATCGGGCACAACACCGGGCAGGCCAAGGCTGCCCGATCCGCTGGCAAGCGTACGGCCCCCGCTCTCTCGCCTCCCGGCAGCTCCCGCCCAAAGTCTCTCCAGCCACCCGCGTGGGCACGTGCACCCCGCCGTGACCGCGCCTCACCTACCGAACCACCCAGATCACGATCCCGCAACGCTTCGGTAGCGCCGTAAAAGCCCAGGTCAGAGTCCACCATTAGCGCCGAAGACCCGATCAGGTCATGGTCGGGGGGCAGGTGCTCACCGTCGAGGACATGGCCGCGGTCTCCAACGGCGGTAAGCGGCTGGACTTCGGCACGGGGGAGTCGCTGGTGCTGCGGGCGACCAGTGTGCTGTGGGTCGCCCGGCGTGTGCGGCCAGGGTCGGCAGCAGCGGCTCCTCGCCGTGGCCGGCGCCCAGGTTGACGGGGGAGGGCAGGGATGCCGGGAAGCGTCGCCCGGGCCTTCGTGCCGTACGGTGCGTCGGGGGTGGTGGGGGCCACGATCAGGTCGGCAGCGGACTGCCGTGGGAAAGGGGCGGGTGGGCGGGCGAACCCTCAGCGGTACAGCGCCGCCATGCGTTCCGCCGCCGTCGCCAGGCGTTCGCGCAGGGCCGGTGGGGACAGCACCTCCGCCTCGGGGCCCAGGGACATCAGCTGGGTGTGGGCGACGTCCTCCGACTCCACCGCCAGCGTCACCGTCACCCGGCCCGTCCCGTCCGGTGGGCCGGCCGTCGTCAGGGCCTCGTCGGCCGCCGCGCGGTCCGTCACGTGGCGCAGGCGCCGCGTGCCCGCCGGGGTCAGGCGCAGGCGGACCTCCGTGCGCAGGATCGAGCGGGCAAACGCCGCCGCGCGGTCCGTCCAGAACGCGGGGAGGTCGAACGTCTCGTCGCGCGTGAAGCGCGTCCCGTCCGTCGTGGCCGTCTCGAACCGCGCCACCCGGTACACCCGGTGGTCCCCGGCCGTCCGTGCCGCCAGATACCAGGTGCCCGCCTTCAGGACCAGCCCGTACGGCTCCAGCTCACGTTCCACCGTCGCACCGTCCCGGCGCCGGTAGCGCACCCGCAGCACCAGGTCGTCCCACACCGCCTCCGCGACCGCGGGCAGCAGCTCGGGCGTCTCCGGGGGCTGCCACCACCCCGGCGCGTCGAGGTGGAAGCGCTGGGCGGCGCTGACGTGGGCGTCCCGCAGCTCCGGCAGCAGCGCGGCGGAGACCTTGAGCCGGGCGGCCGAGGCGGCGTCCGCCAGGCCCATGTCGCGCAGCGCGGACGGGACTCCGGACAGGAACAGGGCCTCGGCCTCGCTGCGGCCCAGGCCGGTGAGCCGGGTGCGGTAGCCGCCGATCAGCCGGTAGCCGCCGGTCCGGCCGCGGTCCGCGTAGACGGGGATCCCGGCCTCGGAGAGGGCGAGGACGTCGCGCGCCACGGTGCGTTCCGAGACGTCGAGCTCCGCCGCCAGCTCGGCGGCCGTCATCATCCGCCTCGTCTGCAACAGCAGCACCATCTTGATCAGCCGGGCAGCGCGCATGGCCTCATCATTACTACGATGAGCACACCCGTTGAGGGCCGGGTCCCGTCGTTGGCGCGACATTCGGGACCCGGGCCTCGGGTGGGAACCGCGCCGCAGGGCAGGACAGGGGCTGTGCGGCGCGGTTCACTTACGTCTGAGACTGTATGCCCCTGATCGATGATCGATCAAAGCCTGGGACGCAAAAAATCGGGGAATCGACAAAGTTGGCATCGGGTGCCAGGACATACCGGGCGATAACCCTGGAGATCAGGCACTTGGTGCACAGTTCAGCACGTGCGCCTTCACCAGTTCGCCGATCCGCGGGTCCCGCCGCGTGAAGGCGTCGATCAGCTCCTGGTGCTCCTCCGCGTACGACCGCTGCCGGGTGCCCAGCCAGCGGATCGACAGGGCCGTCCAGACCTCGATGCCCAGCGACTCCCAGGTGTGCAGCAGCACGCTGTTCCCGGACGCCTTCACCAGCTCCCGGTGGAACGCGACCGTGTGGCCGACCTGGCCCTCCGCGTCGCCGATCCGGTCCGCCTCCTGGAGCGCCGCGACCTCGGGCTCCAGCGCGGAGACGTCCTTGGCCAGCCGGTCGGCCGCCAGCTCGGCGGCGATCTGCTCCAGACCCGCCCGCACCGGGTAGATCTCCTCCAGGTCGGCCGCCGTCAGTGCCCGGACCCGGACGCCCTTGTTCGGCACCGACTCGATCAGCCGCAGCCCCTCCAGCTCGCGCAGCGCCTCGCGCACCGGCGTCTGGCTCACTTTCAGCTCCGCCGCGATGCGGCGCTCGACGATCCGCTCGCCGGGCTGCCAGCGCCCGCTGACGATCCCCTCCACGATGTGCTCGCGGATCTGCTGGCGCAGTGAGTGGATGACGGGCGTGTTCATCGCACCCTCACCCTCCTGTCTGATGATGGCGACAGGCCGACGCCCCCCCCGGAAGGGTCCGGGCGGGGCGCGCGGCCGGTCTCGGGAATGGCGGGAACGGCTACAGGCCCAGCTCGCCCTCGAACTCCCCGGCCTCCAGTCGGGCCTTCACGTCCGCCAGGTAGCGGGCGGCGTCCGCGCCGTCCACGAGCTGGTGGTCATAGGAAAGGGTCAGGTAGACCATGTCCCGGATGGCGATGGTCTCGCCCAGCTCCGGGTGGTCCACCACGACCGGGCGGCGCACGGTGGCGCCGATGCCCAGCTCCGCGACCTGCGGGTAGTTCACGATGATGGTGTCGAACAGCGCGCCGCGCGAGCCGGTGTTGCTGATCGTGAACGTGCCGCCGGTCATGTCGTCCGGCGCCAGCCCGCCGCTGCGGACCTTCTGCGCCAGCTCCGCGGTCTTCTTGGCGATGCCGGCGATGCTCAGGTCGCCCGCGCCCTTGATGACCGGGACCATCAGGCCCTTCTCGGAGTCGACGGCGATGCCGACGTTCTCCGTGTCGTGGTACGTGACCGTGCCGTCGTCGTTGATCCGCGCGTTGATGACCGGGTGGGTCTTCAGCGCCTCGGCGGCGGCCTTCACGAAGAACGGCATCGGGGAGAGCTTGACGCCCTCGCGCGCCTGGAACGAGTCCTTGGCGCGCGCCCGCAGCCGCATGATCCGGGTCACGTCGACCTCGACGACCGACGAGAGCTGCGCCTGGCTGTGCAGCGCCTTCATCATGTTCTCGCCGATGAGCTTGCGGATCCGGGTCATCTTGACCGTCTGGCCGCGCAGCGGCGACGGCTGCGCCGGCGCCTTGGCGGGCGCGGCGGCGGCCGGAGCCGGGGCGGGGGCCGCGGCGGCCCTGGCCGCCTCGGCCGCGGCGAGGACATCCTGCTTGCGGATCCGGCCGCCGACGCCGGAGCCCTTGACGGTGCCGAGGTCCACACCGTTCTCGCCGGCGAGCTTGCGCACCAGCGGGGTGACGTAGGCGCCGTCCGTGGCGGGGGCGGCGGGAGCGGTGACCCGCGGCGCGGGCGCCGGAGCCGGTGCGGCCGGAGCCGGTGCGGGCGCGGCGCCCGGGGCGCCGATGACGCCGAGCTTCGCGCCGACCTCGGCGGTCTCGTCCTCGCCCACCGTGATCTCCAGCAGCGTCCCCGCGACGGGGGCCGGGATCTCGGTGTCGACCTTGTCGGTGGAGACCTCCAGCAGCGGCTCGTCCGCCTCGACCTCCTCGCCGACCGCCTTCAGCCAGCGGGTGACGGTGCCCTCGGTCACGCTCTCGCCCAGCGCGGGCAGCACCACATCGGTGCCCTCCGCGCCGCCGGCCTGGGCCGGGGCGGCGGACGCCGGCTCCGGCGCGGGGGCCGGCGCGGGCTCGGGCGCCTGGGCCGCGGGCGCGGCCGGAGCCGGGGCGGGCTGCGCGGGCGCGGGCGGGGCGGCCTCGGCGGCGGGTGCGGAGGCCGCCGCCGGGGCGCCCGAGCCGTCGTCGATGATGGCCAGCTCCGCGCCGACCTCGACGGTCTCGTCCTCGCCGACCTTGATGGACGACAGCACACCCGCCGCCGGGGCGGGGATCTCGGTGTCGACCTTGTCGGTGGAGACCTCGAGCAACGGCTCGTCGGCCTCCACGTGCTCACCCTCGGCCTTGAGCCAGCGGGTGATGGTGCCCTCGGTCACGCTCTCGCCGAGCGCCGGAAGGGTTACGGAAACCGCCATGGTTTCTGTTGCTCCTTACGAAAAGTGGCGGATGGTGTCGCGCTCTGGGATAACGCGGCCGGTCAGTCGTGGGAGTGCAGCGGTTTGCCGGCGAGGGCCAGATGGGCCTCGCCGAGCGCCTCGTTCTGCGTCGGATGAGCGTGGATGAGCTGCGCCACCTCGGAGGGCAGCGCTTCCCAGTTGTAGATGAGCTGGGCCTCTCCGACCTGCTCGCCCATCCGGTCCCCGACCATGTGCACACCGACCACGGCGCCGTCCCTGATCCGCACGAGCTTGATCTCGCCCGCCGTCTTCAGGATCTTGCTCTTGCCGTTTCCGGCGAGGTTGTACTTCAGCGTGACCACCTGGTCCGCGCCGTACAGCTCCTTGGCCCTGGCCTCGCTGACACCGACCGAGGCGACCTCGGGGTGGCAGTAGGTGACGCGGGGCACGCCGTCGTAGTCGATCGGCACGGGCGACAGGCCCGCCAGCCGCTCGGCCACGAGGATGCCCTCCGCGAAGCCGACGTGCGCGAGCTGGAGGGTCGGGATGAGGTCGCCGACGGCCGATATCGTCGGCACGTTGGTCCGGCAGAACTCGTCGGCCAGCACGTAGCCGCGGTCCATGGCGACCCCGGCCTCCTCGTACCCCAGGCCCTGGGAGACCGGGCCGCGGCCGATCGCGACGAGCAGCACCTCCGCCTCGAACGTCTTGCCGTCCGCGAGGGTGACCCGCACCCCGTCCGCGGTGTACTCCGCCTTCTCGAAGAAGGTGCCGAGGTTGAACTTGATGCCGCGCCTGCGGAAGGCCCGCTCCAGCAGCTTCGAGGTGTCCTCGTCCTCGGCGGGGACCAGGTGCTTCAGGCCCTCGACGATCGTGACCTCGGTGCCGAACGACGTCCACGCGGAGGCGAACTCCACGCCGATGACGCCGCCGCCCAGCACGATCGCCGACTTCGGCACGCGGTCGAGGACCAGCGCGTGGTCCGAGGAGATGATCCGGTCGCCGTCGATCGTCAGGCCCGGCAGCGACCTGGGCACCGAGCCGGTGGCGAGAACGATGTGCCGGCCGGTGTAGCGCTGCCCGTTGACGTCGACGGACGTGGGGGAGGACAGCCGGCCCTCGCCCTCCACGTAGGTGATCTTGCGGGAGGCCACCAGGCCCTGAAGGCCCTTGTACAGCCCGGAGATCACGCCGTCCTTGTACTTGTGCACCCCCGCCATGTCGATGCCCTCGAAGGTGCTCTTCACGCCGAACTCGGCCGCCTCGCGGGCGGCGTCGGCGACCTCTCCGGCGTGCAGGAGGGCCTTGGTGGGGATACAGCCGTTGTGCAGACAGGTGCCGCCCAGCTTGTTCTTCTCGATCAGGGCGACGTCAAGGCCGAGCTGCGAGGCGCGCAGGGCCGCGGCGTAACCACCGCTGCCGCCACCGAGAATCACTAGGTCGAAAACGGTGCTGGCGTCGTTCGCCACGTCACGTTCCTCCAAGGATGGGGTTCGCCGGCCGGGTCGACGCTGACCGGTCGGCGGTGGAGTGTTCACCGCTGGTCGCGGCTTGCTGTGGCTCGCCTTGGTGGTTGAGCCTGGCCCTGTCCTGCCGGAAACCCATCTTCGCACTTGCGCGGCGCCCGTGGGACGCCGGGCCGGATCCGCTCACCGTCAGCCGGCCAGCTCGCCGTCCGCCGCGCGCTCGGCGAGCCGCACCAGCGTCCGCACGGCGGAGCCGGTGCCGCCCTTGGGGGTGTAGCCGAACGGCGAGCCCTCGTTGAACGCCGGGCCCGCGATGTCCAGGTGCGCCCAGCGGGTGCCCTCCGGCACGAACTCCTTGAGGAACAGGCCCGCGGACAGCGCGCCGCCCATGCGGTCGCCCACGTTCGCGATGTCCGCGACCGACGACTTCAGGCCCTCGGCCAGTTCGGCGGGCATCGGCAGCGGCCACGACGGCTCCCCGGCCTGGCCCGCCGTGTCGTGCAGCAGGTCGCGGAAGGCGTCCTCGTTGCCCAGCACGCCGAACGTCCGCCTGCCGAGCGCCACCATCATCGCGCCGGTCAGGGTCGCCACGTCCACCAGCGCGTCCGGCGACTCCTCGCAGGCGCGGGTCAGCGCGTCGGCCAGCACCAGGCGGCCCTCGGCGTCGGTGTTGAGCACCTCGACCGTCTTGCCGCTGTACATGGTCAGCACGTCGCCGGGGCGGACGGCCGAGCCCGAGGGCATGTTCTCGGCGAGGGCGAGCCAGCCGGTGACGTTCACCCGCAGGCCGAGCCGGGCGGCGGCCAGCACGGCGGAGAACACGGCGGCGGCGCCGCTCATGTCGCACTTCATCGTCTCGTTGTGGCCGACCGGCTTCAGCGACAGGCCGCCCGAGTCGTAGGTGATGCCCTTGCCGACCAGGGCCAGGGTCACCGACGCCTCGGGGTGCGTCCAGCCCAGCCGCACCAGCCGGGGCGGGGTCGCGGAGCCCTGGCCGACGCCGATGATGCCGCCGTAGCCGCCGTCCACCAGGGCCTGCTCGTCGAGGATCTCGGTGGTCACGCCGTACTCGGGGGCCGCCGCCTCCACGACGGCCGCGAAGTCGGCGGGGGAGAGGGCGTTGGGCGGGGTGTTGATCAGGTCGCGGGCGCGGGCCACCTCCTCGGCCAGCACCAGCGCCCGTTCGGCGGCGGCGGCGTGCTCGTCGTTCCCCGCGTCGGCGTCCAGCACGGTGACCCTGGCCAGCGGGGCGCTGCCCGGGGCGCTCTCGGCCCGGCCCCGGAAGGCGGTGAACGCGTAGGCGCCCAGCAGCGCGCCCTCCGCGATCGCCGCGACCGACTCGGTGCCGGCGACCGGCAGCGCGAAGCTGGCGTGCTCGGAGCCGGCCAGCGCCCGCGCGGCGGAACCGGCCGCCCGGCGCAGCGCCTCCGGCTCGTACCCGTCCTCGGCCGGGCGGCCGAGGCCGACCGCGACCAGCAGCGGCACCGCCCAGCCGCCGGGGGCCGGGACGCGGGTGATCTCGTCCGCGTCGCCCTTGGCGCCGAGCGTGGCGAGGGTCGCGGCGAGCGTGCCGCCGAACGCCGCGTCGACGGCCGCCGCGGACTCGGAGCCGGGGGCCAGGACCGGCCCCGACTCGCCCTTGGCGATGCCGATCACCACGGCGTCAGCGGGGACCGTCGTCGCGGGCAGGTTGCTGAGGGTCAATGCAGTCACGGTGACAAGTTCCGTTTCGTCTTCGGTGTCTCTTCTTGGTCGTGCGGGGCCGTGGCGATCCGGCAGCAGACTACGCCCGCCGCCTCAGGTGGCGCCCACGGTCAGGACCAGCAGCGTCACCGTGGCAGCCGTCTCCGCGACCGCGCCGAGCACGTCGCCGGTGATCCCGCCGAAGCGTCGCAGGCAGTGACGGATCAGCAGCTCCGCCGCGCTCAGTGCCAGGAGCACCGCGCAGACACCGACGACGACGCCCCCGGACGCCGGGTCCCCGGTCAGCGTCCCCGCCGCCCCGGCCGCCACGGCGGCGGCACCCGCCACGGCGCACGCGGCCGGCACCGGCACCACCCCGGCCACCGCCGCGCCCAGCCCCTCGGGCCGCGCGGCGGGCACGCCCTCCCGGCAGGCCCAGGTCAGGGCGGTGCGCGAGACCAGCCCGGCGAGCAGGGCGCCCAGCACCGCGTGCCCGTGGCCGTGCCCGGCCAGCTCGGCCAGCGCGGCGGTCTGCGCGAGCAGCGTGAACAGCAGCGTCACGACGCCGAACGGCCCGATGTCGGACCGTTTCATCACCGCCAGCGCCTCGCCGGCCGGCCGCCCGCTGCCCAGCCCGTCCGCGACGTCGGCCAGGCCGTCCAGGTGCAGGGCGCGGCTGAGCACGGCCATCACGGCGACGGCGAGGACGGCGGCGATCAGGTGCCCGTCGTTCACCGTGAGGAACGTCCACGAGACGAGCGCGCCCGCCAGCCCGACCGCGGCCCCGGCCAGCGGCGCGGCCAGCATCCCGCCGCGCGCGGCGCCCCGGTCCCAGCGCGCGGTGCCCACCGGCAGCACGGTCAGGGCGCCGAACGCGAACCGCAGCGCGTCCGTCCCGGTGGCGCGCGGGGGCTCGGACGGCGGCGGAGGCGGCGTGGCGTTCATCGGACCGCAGCCTAGCGCCGGACGCTGAGTGGCCATGGAGCACTGGTGGTACCGCAACATCGTCGAGCCGGGGAAGCTGCCGCTGCTGCTCGCCCTGACCGCGTTCGTCGTCACCTTCCTGGCCACCCGCTTCGTGACGCGGATGATCCGCGCCGGGCGGGGCCCGTTCCACGACGTCTCCTCCGGCGGGCACCACGTGCACCACGCGGTGCCCGGCGTGGTGCTGATGTGCGTCGGCGGCTTCGGCGGCGTGGCGTCGGGCGGCCGGGGCTGGACGGCGGGCGCCACGGCGGTGGTCTTCGGGATCGGGGCGGGACTGGTGCTCGACGAGTTCGCGCTGATCCTGTACCTGCAGGACGTCTACTGGTCGGAGCAGGGCCAGAAGAGCGTGGAGGCCGTGGTGCTGACGGCGTCCCTGCTCGTCATCATGCTGGTCGGCTTCTCCCCCCTGGGAGTGAACGACGTCGGCGCGGACGAGCGCCAGGACCGCGCGAGCGTGATCACCACCCTGCTGGGGAACTTCGCGCTGGCGCTGGCCGCGCTGCTGAAGGGAAAGTTCCGGATGGCGGTCCTCGGCGCGCTGATCCCCGTCGTCGCCCTGGTCGGCGCGGTCCGCCTGGCCCGTCCCGGCTCCCCGTGGGCCGCGCGCCTGTACCGTCACCGCCCCCGCGCCACGGCCCGCGCCGAACGCCGCGCCCGCCGCCACGCGTCCCGCTGGGGCCCCTGGGAACACCGCCTCGGCGACCTCCTCGGCGGCACCCCGACCGACCAGCTCAAGCGCCGTCAGGAAAACCACCGGGGCTGAAGGGCGTCGCGGAAGCCGGGGGAGGCACGCTTCCGGCCGTGCTCGACAGCTATGACCTGGCGCCTTTGCCCTGATGTGACCTGGTCCACGGCCTGCCCGCAAGGGCGTTCCGGGAGTCGGCCGACAGCCACGCCACATCGGCACACAAGGGGCCGGGCGTCGCTCGGATCAGGCCGTGTCGTCAGGCTCCCCAGGCTCCTCGGGGCCTGGGAGGTGCCCCCCTGCGCTGCCGCAGGGCGCCGGATCGCAGCTCGTACGGTGGGGGCACCTCGCAGCCGCCGGGCTGGGGGACGTACCCGCGCGATTCGGCAACGCGGCCTGGGGGCACCTCCCGGACGAAGTCCGGGGGAGGGATGCCGGAAGAGAGGCCCTAGGTCGCGTCCACCACCGCGGAGGGCGGTTCGGTGGTCTCGCGGGGCGGCTCCGGGCGGGGGG